>NZ_BAACAP010000225.1:0-101854 GCF_045865695.1 Scytonema hankhaensis NUACC26 | reverse complement strand
ACTAAATTTCTCTTCTTTCCCCCCTTTACAAGGGGAGGGAACTAAATTTCTCTTCTTTCCCCCCTTTACAAGGGGAGGGAACTAAATTTCTCTTCTTTCCCCCCTTTACAAGGGGAGGGAACTAAATTTCTCTTCTTTCCCCCCTTTACAAGGGGAGACTAAGGGGGGTAATAATGTGATTCAAATGACAGCCAACTACTTTTCAAACATCCTCTTAGGGACTTCCAAATAAAAAAATATTCAACTTTCTCTTGTGGTACGGGCTTCTAGCCCGCACCACATTCTGGGGTCATTTATTTCTTGGAAGTCCCCCAATAAAGTAGGGTTGGTAATGCCCACCCTACGCCTGATTTAATTTCTCACTGCATAGGGAATTTTCACTATGGATTTACAAGCAGTACTTTTAGATATCGATGGTACTCTCGTTTTAAGCAATGATGCTCATGCCCAAGCTTGGGTTGATGTATTTAAAGAATTTGGATACGACGTGCCATTTGAGCAGGTTCGACCACTGATAGGAATGGGAGGCGATCGAATCATACCCAAAATGGTGCCGGGACTTACAAAAGACGAAGGAGAAGGAAAAGCGATCGCTTCCAGACGTAAGGAGATATTTATAAACGACTATGTGCATACACTAAAACCTGCCCCTGGATCGAGGGAATTGATAATACGTATGAAAGATGCTGGATTGCGACTTATTGTTGCTACCTCAGCTTCAAATGAAGAACTTTCAGCGTTGCTCAAAGTAGCCCGAGTAGACGATTTGCTGGATGAAGCAACAACATCTAACGATGCTGAAACTTCTAAACCCTCACCAGATATTGTGGAAGCAGCACTGGACAAACTGAATATGAGACCGAATAGAGTCTTGATGCTTGGTGATGCACCCTACGATATTCAATCTGCAAATGCAGTAGGAGTGGGTCTCGTCGCAGTACGTTGCGGTGGTTTTGATGATGCTTCCCTAAAGGATGCTCTGGCAATTTACAACGATCCATCTGATTTGTTAGCTCATTACGACAATTCGCCTTTTGGAAAATCTTCTTTTGTCAATAAATAACGGAAGTGCAAACAATAATAGCTGCATATTATTTTTACCCCACCCTAACCCTCCCCGATGTATTGGGGAGGGAACTAGATTTCTCTTATTTCCCCCCTTTATAAGGGGGGATCAAGGGGGGTAAGGAGAGATACCACAGATGGTAGAGTTTTTTCTATGCATCTTCATCTGAAAACGGTATTAAAAAGGGGGACTTTTAGAGTATTTTCCCCCCCTTTTGAAGGGGGGCTAGGGAGGATCTTGATATAATGGTAGACTTTACAAACATCCTCTAAATAGCGGGCAGGATGCCCGCACTACAAGAAATTTGTAGGATGCCCGCACTACAAGAAATTTGTAGGATGCCCGCACTACAAGAAATTTGTAGGATGCCCGCACCACAAAAAATTTTGGCAGATTTTATATTTGGAAGTTCCTAACTTAAAGGTTGTGGACTAGTAGCAGGCAAAAATTCATTCTTGATAACTTTTAGAGCAGCTTCTGCTATGACTTGATGAGCCAGCGTTGTTGGATGAATGCCATCCCAAAACAAATACTTGTTTGGATTATCGCAAATAGCAAGATTATTGGAACAAGCATTCATCACATTCGTTAAACCAAAACGGGTAGGATGTTTCGTAGCTTCTTGATATAAAGAATAAACATCAAGAATCGCGATTTGAGTATCAGAACCTAATTCCTGTTTAAGTTCCTCAACAGACTTCGCTAAAATCTGATTGTGAGCGGTTGTAAACGAAGTGAGGGTATTAGAATTTGCACTGGTGCGTGTTGCAGGAACTTTTCCTAAATCTGGTAAATTGACAACCAGGATTTTTTTAGCACCCATCTTTAAGAGAGACGCGATCGCTTTCAATATATTACTAACAGTCAATGTAGGATTGGCACCACCATACAAATAATCATTTGCACCAGCCCATAGAACGTAAAGAGCATTTGGATTGACCTCTTGATGCACTTTTGTAAAAGCTTGAACTTGTGCTAACAAACCTGGGATCCCGTTAACGCTGCCATTTCCTGTAGTTGCGCCTCCATAAGCAAAGTTGGAATTTTGTTCTGGAGTTATTGCTAGTTTGGAAGAAAGATATTCAATCCAGACGGAACCATTAGAATAACGTCCTTCAAAGTAAGGAGGATTAGGGGGATAAATTTTTCCCGATGCATGATATACATTACCAACATCTGAAAGGCTATCGCCAAACACGTATAGTCTATTAATTTGATGAGAAACCTGTATCATATTAGAGCTTTGTATTGAATCAGAAAGTGCTACTACGATAATTGAAGAAAAAAGAGCAAGTACTGCTGCAATAAATAGTCGTCTCACTGAAAAAAACCTTTCAACTCAAAGCCCTCCTCCCTACCAAGGAAGAGAGCTTTTACTACGCGCATATGTCAAATTTTATTTTTTGTTTTGCCAATCGGGCATTGTTGATTGAGTTACTTTCTCAATGTAACAAATTATTTTATCAGTAGAGTGTGAAAAACCGAATCGTAGACAAATGATTATTCGCGTACAGGACGCTCCGCAGTCGCCAGACCCCCCTTCGAGTATGGTGCAAGGTACACGCTGCGCTTCGGTCGTATCTCCTATGTCCTGCAAAGCACACGCTACGCGAACGGACACGCTTCGCGAACGGCGATAGCCGTGGTGTCATATCAGGCATAGGCTATGCCCGCAAGGGCTATACGCCAGGGGCGCGGCGGAGGGAAACCCAGAGCAGCGCCCCTGTCTCACCGCACGGCGCTGCTCTGGGTCTCACAAGATGGATAATTTATTTCTTGGAAATCACTTTCAAAAGGAAGGTTTCACCAGTTGCTGTTCTTTTCGACTTTTAACAACCCGTGCTGGCACGCCCACAGCTACTGAGTAAGGGGGAATATCTTTAGTAACTACGGCTCCTGCACCGATAACACTGCCTTCACCAATAGTGACTCCATCCAATACAGTTACTGCATGACCCAACCAACAATCATCTCCAATGATAATTCCCTGACGAGTGACGCCTTGCTCAGAAATGTTTTGTGTAGGATCGTTAAAAACGTGATTGTTAGCAAATATTCCCGTGTGTGCTGCAATTAAGCACTTTTTACCAATTTTGATGTTGCCAGGACCTGCTAAACAAACATAAGGACCAATATATGTACTTTCATCAATGTAGATAGAAGTGTCACTCATTGCCCTAATGTCAACACCGTTCTCAAGGCTAACTCTATCTTTAAGAATAAATTTGTTATTTGGATGCCCCGATGCATTTATGCGAACACCTTGTAAAATAAGCACTCCACTTCCTAGTTGTATTACAGCCGTATTTACAAACGTAACTCCAGGCTGGATATTAACAGATTTACCCATATGAGCAAAAATGGGGCTGTACAGTAAATTACGTAAATTGCCTCCGATGAAGTTTGTAGGGATATTGCCTAACAAGTTAGTTAAAACACTTTGCAGTAAGCGATTCCAAATAAGTGAGGATGGATTGTAATTCATAATGAACAAATACGGTATACAAAGACACAGCTAAAATCACAATTGGACAAGGTTACAACTTTCTGCCTTCTACTCTCTAGCTTCTAGCCTGTTGCAGAAGTTGCTTTGTTGCTCGGTACTTGATAACCCGTGCTGGTACGCCTACAGCTACGGAGTCAGGAGGAATATCTTCTGTCACAACGGCTCCAGCACCAATCACACTTCCTTTACCAATGGTGACTCCATCCAATACAGTCACTGCATGCCCGATCCAACAATCATCCTCGATCGCAATTCCCTTACGAGAGATGCCATGATATTTAATTGGTTCTATGGGATCTGAAAATTTATGGTTATTAGCATAGATTCCTGTATTTGCGGCTATCAAACATCGCTTACCAATTGTGATATTTCCGGGTCCCGCAATGCAAACTCCAGGACCGAGAAAAGTTTTTTGTCCAATATGTATAACTGTATCTTCCAAGCAACCGATATTGACATTACGCTCGATCGCAACTCCGTCTGCTAAAAAAAGTTTATTATTCTGGTGTTTTCCACCATCAAGACAAACACCTTTAAAAATATGCACTCCATTACCTATTTCAATTGCAGAAGCACCAATAAATTCTACCCCTTCTTGAATATATACTGAAGAACCTACGCGGGAAAAAATTGAACGGTAGAAGAGATTTCGCCATTTCGATCCCAAGGTAATCGATGGTAACTCTCCAAGTAAGGTCGTAATAAAAACTTCTTTTACACGCTGTAATTTTGGAAGAGATAGATTATGACTCATAATGAACAACCCTTTGTAATCTTTTAAAGGACTAGAAAATATTTAGACGGCAAATACACTAAATCCCTCAAGAGGATACACAATAGGAGTTCTAAACTTCACAAGTAAGGTTAATTTGCTTTTAAGGTAATTCCCCTAAAACCACCAATCATGACTTATCCGCCTTGAGGGAATTTCCAGCTATGTAACATCGACTTTTAATAGGAATACAAAAACACCAAACGATTTTACCAAAGCTACACTTTGCATAAGTGAGTTGGGGAAAATCTAAAATTCTTTATTTTGATGAAAATGCAATCCTTGTCGAACTCTTAGCAGTTTTATCCCATTCCTGTAACGCTAAGGCGGAGTATCTCCAACTTCTGCCATTATATTGAAGTCAACCATTGGTGCAAACAAATAGGCACTTCCCCGATTGCTATAACGGCTTAATTGCAGCCAGTTTTCAGAGTACGCCACTGTTACCATGTTGCACGCAAATGATTGACTTACTATTTAGTCTACTTTATCAATAGAGACCGACTATCTATATAGTAGACAAAACACACAAAATCGGCAAGACATAACGTCTGCCGAAAGACATAGATTTATATTTGGGTAATGACCAATAGAATTTACCCCCCTTAGAAAGCCAATCCATTGGGGAGGGTTAGGGTGGGTTAAATTGGACTGTGTGGCTCAACCTAGCGAAGTAAATTCAACACCTGTATTACACCTCAATTTTCTGACGGCGGGACAATTGGTACTCCTTTCTCCAGCTTTGAGGTGGGGTTCCATGATGTTGACGGAATTGTCGGGAAAAATGGCATGCGTTTTGATAACCAAGAGCAGATGCTATTTGTTCAATGGTTTGGTCTGTCTCTTGCAGTAAAGAACGTGCTGCAGCCATCCGGCGTTTGACAATCCAACCGTTTACGGTTTCTCCAGTGATTTTTGCTACCCTATTTGTTAAGTAAGCTGAAGAATAACCCACGGCTTCAGCAACATCGCATAGAGTAATTCCGCGATCGAAATTAGCTTCTATATATTCAAAAACCTCTTTAAGTTGAGGAACTGAGGGAAAAATTGATGTAGGCGATTGTGACGAACCGCCATCGACAGCTGGCTGTGAAAGCTTTTCGTAGCACGCAGCATACCAGTACTGCATGAGTTTTGCTTGCTTTTCTAATCTGGTAGTAATGGCTTTTAATAATTGGTTAACTGTACAAGGCTTGGTAATGTAATCATCAGCGCCTAGTTCCATGCCTTTACGGAGAGACGCTTTGGTATCGCTACCAGTCAAAAAGATGAAGGGAACAATGGATGTAACTGGATCTTGTCGCAACGCAGCCAAGACACTAAAGCCATCCATATCTGGCATCATAATATCGCAAATCACCAGGTCGGGTAAATTCTCCTGTGCTTTTTGAATACCAATACTGCCATTTTCAGCATCTATTGTCTCAAAACCTTCAGCTTGAAGACCGTCCAAGAAGATACGGCGAGTCATTGCATCATCTTCAACAATCAAAATCTTTTTTGACATTTCCTGCATCATGTTTAATTACCACAATATTTGGTAGCCTATGGTTACTGAATTCAAAAGCCAAGTTACGGGAAACACACATACTAAGGAATGATTTCTTGTTTAGATGTGCTGTTGACAGCGTTGGTTTGCTGACAAATAAGTTATGGCACTACTTGTAAGCATCATCTCTGATATACGTTGTTGGTAATTTGACAGTGAAAGTTGTACCAACTCCAACAACACTTTTTACAGAAATTTCACCAGTATGTAAGTCAACAAGAGTTTTGACAATCGAAAGACCCAATCCCGTTCCAGGTATATTATCAACATTGCTTCCTCGATAAAAAGGCTCGAATATTTGTTGCCGATCTACATCTGGAATTCCAATACCAAGGTCTTCGATCTGAAACACGGCTTCTTGACTTTGACAATGAAGTTTAAAGCTCACGGTACTTCCGGGAGACGAATATTTAATAGCATTTGAGAGTAAGTTATTTAAAATATGCTGTAACAGCTTTGGGTCTAAGTGGACGCTATAACACTTACCGTGGCTCACAAAGTTGATTGACTTTTGATTACCACTAGCTAACTCCATTTGTGCAACTATATCAACACAAAACCTATCTAAGTCGATCTCTCTAGACTCGCGCACCAACTTTCCTGATTCTGCTTGCCTGTAGAGTAAGATCTCATCAAGTAGTTCGCCAAGTTGTTGAACAGCGCCTTGAATGATATCTAGATACGAACGGTTTTTTTCTTCCGTCCAATGATGAAGATGCCGTTTGAGTAAATCGGTAGAGAAAGAAACAACGTTCAAAGGGGTACGGAATTCATGACTGAGTATAGAGACAAAGCGTTCTCTAAGTTCGCTGAATCGTTTTGTCTGCTCGAGAGCTTGACGCACTTCTGATTCAGCTTGTTTATAATCGGTGATATCAATTGCTGTCACTAATTTGACTGGCTTACTCGAAAAATCAAGTACTCCATTAAGTAATCCTACAGTACAAGCCAACCACCGATAAGAGCCATTCTTAGCGATAATTTCCATTTCTTGATATTCACTACAGGTAGATCCATCCTGTTTGCGAACTTGTCTGAGTTTTTTGTCTTTAATCAGTCTTTTAATATCAAAATTATTGAGTAATTCCTCTTTTGAATAGCCAGTGAGAATTTCTGTTGCTGGATTTACATAACAAATACGTTCGTTATGAATTAGAAAAATACTAGCTTCTGTTACTTCCGCTAAAGCCCGAAATCGGCTTTCATTTAACTTGAGCGCTTCCTCAGTTCGCTTGAATTCAGTAACATCCCAGATGCTCCAAACTCTACCAATGATTTGGTTTCTCAAGCGTTGTGGTTTGGAGTAGTGGGCAAATATCCTACCATCTTTGAGTTCTACTAAATCGTAGCTTTCTAGCTCCGAGCGGCTTAGCTTGTCCCAAACGACGGTACGAAAAAATTTTACATCCTTAACTTTACTCTCAAAAAAGGCTTTCGCTCGATCGCAGTCCATGGAAAGATGAATTGACGATGGAACGCCCCACATTTCTAGCAATTTTTGGTTATAGCAAAGAATGTTTCCTTCACGACTTAACGCAAGTATACCTATAGCAGTTGATTCTAAGGTGGAACAAGCCAGAGACAGAGAATATCCCAACTCCGTTTCTGTGTTTTGATAGTCCATCGCTTCAGGCTGCAACTCCCGTTGTACCTCAGAAGCTTTGTTTGCGTATTGCCTTATACTTAACTCTACTAGTTCTTCAGTGCGATCGCAAGCCACTGCACAACCTAATTCTTTGCCTTGGGTTTCTACATAATTTAGCGTGACTCGTACTAGGAATATTTTCCCTGCTTTCGTCCGATATCGAGATTTAAAGGTGAGGGAAGTTTGTTGCTTCAATGCCGACCATTGCTCCGACCATTTTTGCAACTCAAAATCCAAGTCAATATTCTGCAGTTTCATTGAGAGCATTTCCTCGCGGGAATACCCCATCATTTGACAAAAAGCAGTATTGACATAGATAATTTGCGCCTTTACATCAATGCAAAAAGTTGCATCTACAACTCTATTGATTAGATTTTGTATAATTTGCAACTCTTCTTCTGGTTTTAGCACCGACTGAGAATTAGATTCAGATAACATAACGTAATGGTCGCTAAAGTAAACCGCCCCTCCAGTTTTCTCGCAGCAATCATCTCTTTGCGCGATCTACAGGTTGCCATGTAAACTTCCTAACTTTCCGGGGTCGTTTCACCCGCAAAATTAACCTATCAAACTTTTTAACAAACTCAATATAACTTTACAAAATCTTTAAATATAGAAAAAAACAGTATTTATACTTGGTCTCTGATGCTTTGCCAACGTAGCTACTCAATGCAATTGAACCAACAGCAAGCTGTGAGAAACTACCTCAAAGAGGTAGAAATTACGGTTAACAACTCCATCCAAGGTTTCCTAGCATATCTTTGCGTAAAAGCAACAGGCAGTATTTCCCGGTGTTTGTGGAAAAATATCCATATTTGCTTCTCATGCTAGCATGGCTAGTCTTGTGCAAGCTACAAAAACTGTAAATTTACCGATAGTTAATCAACAATTATTCCTACGAAAAATTTCTAGATGTGAGATCGACTTCCTTTACTTAACTCTTCCATGAATTCAACTACAAAATTATTTACAGAATCATCCACCTGTAGAAATAGAACGAACTTCCACCGTGTATTATGTATTTTTCGGCATCTATCATTTGGTATAGCTTTTGTAAACATTATATGTAATATTGGTAACACTAACTTGATTTGTAGGTATGAGCTACGAATAGCAGTGTTATGACATCTATCATTAGAAGAATAATCTATAATATTAAATTTTTATTAAAAATATATTGTTTTGACTTTTTTGTTTGCTCTGCCTACCTCATTCTCTTTATTATTCTTTTTATGTAACTTAATATCTCAAAAAAATTAGCATGAATTTTTTTGAGTGTGAAAGCTAAAATTTATTTTGCTTTGTCATCCACCGTTAGGTAGAGACGCAAGTAGGTAGGGCTAAAGCCCACCCTACATATATGTCAAAAATCGAATAGAAATCCGGTAATTTTTTTGAGTGTGAAAGCTAAAATTTAGTTTGCTCTGTCATCCACCGTTAGGTAGAGACGTAAGTTAAATAGGGTAGAGAAAACTGTTGAAACACCCGATTCTAGGCGTTAAAATACGCACGATCGCAGAGCAAAAAAATTGATAACCCGATCAAAAGATTCTTCATTGCCGCAAGGTCTTGAGCTTCTGTAGTCTTGTTTCCATAAGCACCGCCTTGATTGTTTACCTTGAACGTAAAGATTTATTTACTATCAAGAAAACGGTAACAAATCGTGCTCGCTATTCGCCTAACTGGGTGAATCGTTTGAAAGAAAAAGCAGACTTTGGCATGACACATACTTGAGGCTGCGAGTGAAAGCGCAGTCTAAGCAAGCTAACTGGCACCCTCTCCATGATTCAGGGAGTACGTAGAAGAAATGAGCCAAAATTATACACAAACAACCTCTAGTAACGGCACTCAGCCATACGAGGTATATGACCCGAATTGTAGCAAGTCTGAAACCAGAGAACTTGCACTAGAGCTATCTAAAACCATTACGATTGTGGAACAATCACAACGATCGCTAACGGTAGCAGATGCGATCGCCAGAATGATGGAAGCATTAGGAATTACCCATGCTTATGGAGTAGCTGGAGGTGCAATGGCAACTCTTTGGGGTTCCTTATCCAACAGCCTTCTTCAAGTCTTAAACGTCCGTCACGAATCAGGTGCTGCTTTTGCAGCAACGGAAGCTTACTTTGCCACAGGTCGTCCGGCTGTAGTCTTCACAACAGCAGGACCGGGTATTACTAATTCCCTGACTGGCTTGTTTGCTGCCCGTGGTGAAGGAGCAAAAGTTATTTTACTCTCAGCTTGCACCTCAGCACCACAGCGTGGAAAATGGGCAATTCAAGAAACCAGTAACGAAACATTACCCACCGAGGGAATTTTTACATCCGGAACGTTGTTCAACTATGCAACGACAGTAGAAAACGCTGCACAACTTCCACAGATTTTCCGCAAATTGGCTTTGGGTTTGTCGCAACCAGGAGGTTTCGTCGCTCATTTGAGCATCCCCACTGCCGTACAAACATCTCCACTCGATGAGATACCAACCTATCAAGGAGTTTACCCGTCTAAACTAACACCTAGTAAAGAAACTATTTTGAGAGCAATAGACCTGTTATCAGAAGGACCCTTTGCGATTTGGTTAGGTTTCGGTGCTCGTCACGCTGCAGAAGAAGTTCGTCAACTTGCTGAAATCACAGGGGCTGCAGTTATGTGCTCTCCTCGTGGCAAAGGTATTTTAAGCGAAGATCATCCCCAATTTGTAGGTGTTACAGGTTTAGGCGGTCATGGTTCTGTGTTTACCTATATGCAACAGCAGACGCCTTTCCGCACTCTTGTGTTAGGCTCGCGTCTGAGCGAACCAACCTCTTTCTGGAATCAAGCATTGGTTCCTCCTGGAGGTTTTATACACGTAGACATCGATCCTACAGTTCCTGGCGTAGCCTACTCAAAGGCTGAAACCTTTGCTATCCAGTCTGATATTAAAACTTTCTTACAAGCACTCTTACAACACGAACACCTTATAGCTAGTGCGGGTATAGGAGCTTTTCAATTACCACGTCCCGAAACACAAGTACTCGAGCCAAGCACCGACTCTCCAGTGAGACCAGAAGCGCTGATGCAAGCAATTCAAAAAGTCATCGTCGAGGGTAGCGATGCGGTCGTTTTGGCTGAGTGCGGTAACTCCTTCACCTGGGCTACCCACTTCTTGCGATTTGGTCAACCCAATCGTTACCGTGTCAGCACTGGAGTTGGAGCGATGGGTCACGCTGTGACCGGAGTTATCGGAGCGGCTCTTACAACTAACACCAAGTCTGTAGCTATTGTAGGTGATGGTGCAATGCTAATGAATAATGAAATTAGCACTGCTGTAAAATATCAAATTCCTGCCGTATGGATTGTCCTCAATGATGCCCGATACAATATGTGCCATCAAGGCATGGCAATGCTAGGGCTGACAGGAGCAGATCCATTGATGCCAGAGACAGATTTTGTAACAGTGGCTCGCGGGATGGGTGCAGAAGGAATTCGTGTCAACCAAGAATCAGATCTTGAAACTGCACTAGAGAAAGCAATGGCTTTCCCCGGTCCATTCGTTATTGATGTAATTATCGACCCAGATCGACGCGCACCCTCCAAAGGACGTAACGCTGGTCTAGCAGCACAAGGCGTTAAATCAACCCCTGTTGAAAAGACAGCAGTTTCATTTCCAAATGTTTCATTTCCAAATGTTTAATGGCGACTGGGGAATGGGGACTAGGGACTGGGAACAAAGAATTCCCAATCCCCAATCCCTAAGCCCCGATCCCCATTCCCTAGTCGTGAGGAGACTTAATGTGAACTTATTTGATACAGTGACGGAGATGGGGCACGAACAAGTGCTCTTTTGTAACGGCAAAGACCCAGAAATCAAAGCAATTATTGCTATTCACGATACGAGTTTGGGACCTGCAATGGGCGCGACAAGACTGTTGCCCTACCCCAATGAAGAAGCTGCACTGAAAGATGCTTTACGTTTAAGCCGTGGTATGACTTACAAAGCGGCTTGTGCTGGTATTCCAGTTGGTGGTGGTAAAGCAGTTATTATTGCTAATCCTGAAAACAAGACAGAAGATTTATTTAGAGCTTACGGAAGGTTTGTTGAAAGGCTCAACGGACGTTTTATCACGGGACAAGATGTGAATCTGACTCCCAATGATGTCAGAACAATTAGCAGAGAAACTAGATACGTGGTAGGAGTAGAAGAAAGGTCCGGCGGACCGGCTCCTGTAACAGCGTGGGGAGTTTTTCTAGGATTGAAAGCTGCAGTTGAGTTCCGTTTACAAACAAATGACTTAAAAGGGCTGAAAGTTGCAGTTCAAGGTTTGGGAAATGTAGGTAGCAAACTTTGCCATCACTTGCACGAGCATGGAGCACAACTATTTGTGACTGATATCAGTAAAGAAAAAACTGAGGAACTCAAGCGTCTTTATGGTGCAACAATTGTAGAGCCAGACGCAATTTACTCCTTAGATGTAGATGTGTTATCTCCTTGTGCTTTAGGAGGAATTCTTAACAGCGAAACGATTCCTCAAATTAAAGCATCGGTTATTGCAGGTGCTGCTAATAACCAGCTGGGATTGGAGCAAATCCACGGTCCGATGCTATCAGCAAAAGGAATTCTTTATGCTCCAGATTATGTGATTAATGCCGGGGGGCTAATCAACGTTTATAACGAAATGATTGGCTATGACGAAGATAGAGCATTCCAACAAGTGCGTAATATTTACGACACGCTGTTAGAAATTTTTGAGAGAGCGAAAAAGCAGGACATCACAACTAATGATGCATCCAAGCAATTAGCAGATGACAGAATCAACCGTGCAAGACATATCAAAGCTATGGCTGTGGTGTAAAGGAGACACAAATGGTTACTGAAAGAAATACATTTGCAACGTCTGCATATATTGCGACAACGCCAGAAACTGCTTATGAGTACCTCTGTAGTCTAAAAAACTTGGACGAGTGGACTCTCTACAGCCGGATGCAAGAGCAAATTGATGAAGATACTTGGGCTGGAACTGCATCTGGATACCAAAAAAAGCTCTACTATCACGTTAAGAAATTAGACCACCCGTATTTTCATGGTATTGAATGGCATTGCGGGTTGGAGTATCAGAAATACTATCAGGTTTACCCCGTCTTACTATTTTCTCCCGATTACATCGAGCCGGGAACTGATGAGAAAGGTGTCTACTTGCATTGGATTAGCTTCGTCGATCCAAAACGGCGATCGCCATTAATCATGGAGGGAATTCACACGGTACATACTTCCGAGTGCCGTTCTCTCAAAGGTAACTTAGAGCGCAAAACTGGTCTTACCTCTGCCGCTCAAGGACGCTATTATATCGACACCGATACTATTTATGTTAACGCCCCTATAGAAATGGGAATTGAGTTCTTATCAGACCTCAAGAACATGGATGATTGGGCACACTTGTTGCATTTAGATGGTGAGATTGTTGGTTCTTCAGGCGAGTTTCGCGATGAGTACAACCAAAAAGTAAAAGTAACCCAGCGACTGCAACCTGTCAGCAAATGGTATTTGCTAGAGCATGAATTTTATTATCCAGACTACGGATTTTCTCAACGCTCTCCCGTGTTGTTGATTCCAACTTCCTATGCTTTTGGCGATCCTAATGCTCCAGGTTTTATCCAACACCGGATTACATTTTGGAAAGTAGGCGAGCAACTACCTCACGGTAAACTCCAAATTGAAGATTTTGGCTCTGAAAGTTTAAATATTAAACGTCTTTTGGAAGCTAAAGCAGGTAATTTGGATACTTTGGCTCAAGGTTTGAGTTATATGCCAAATAGTCAGTGACCACCTGACCAGTGACCAGCGATCGGTGACCACCTGACCAGTGACCACCTGACCAGTAGCCACTGACAAATCACTACTAACCATTTACAACAAAGATGAAACTCAAGCACATCATCACAACACTTTTTTCTTTTTGCGTTGTCAGTCTTGGTGGAGTAAAAACAGTAGAAGCTGCATCGTTTACAGTCGTTGCTGATGGTCTTGACAACGTACAAGGTTTAGGCATCGGTCCTGACGGTAGTGTTTATGCTGTGGAAGCCGGGAAAGGCGGAAGCGGTCCTTGTGTTCCACCTCCAAGCGGTCAAGGTGACAATCTGTGTTACGGAGCGACTGGTGCAGTTACAAGAGTTAAGGATGGGAAGCAAGAGCGAGTTCTTACAGGGCTTCCTTCCATCAGCGTATCTAGTGGCGCTCAAGCGGCTGGACCTCGCAATATACTATTTGATTCAACTGGAAAACCATATGTTGTTACGGGTTTGGGTGCTAATCCAAGCTTTCGTAATGATATATTGGGTGATATCGATCTGGGAAAAATTATTGCTCCTGACTTTAATACAAATACTTGGACTAGCGTTTCTGATATAGCTAGTTATGAATTAGCTAACAATCCAGATGGAGAAAATGTAAGTAGCAGCCCGATATCTTTCTTGCTCGATGGTAATAATTTTGTGGTTGTGGATTCGAGTGCAAATGACTTATTGAGTGTTGGCACTGATGGCAGTAATTTGAGAGCGATCGCAGCGATCCCCAAACAAACCATCGTGAATCCTGTTTTCCCACCATCTAACACTCCATCAGTTGAACCATCGGAAGTTCCAGATTCTTCAGAACCACCACCAGTCGTCGAGTTTTCCACTCAAGCAGTTCCTACAGGTATTGCTAAAGGTCCAGATGGGGCATACTATATAAGTATATTTACTGGCTTTCCTTTTCCAAAAGAAGGTGCTAAAATATACAAAATAGGAGATGATGGACAACCTACAGTTTATGCAGAAGGTTTTACACAACTGCGCGATCTAGCATTTGATACTGAGGGCAATTTATATGCTTTGCAGTATGCTAATGAACCATCTTGGACAGGGAATTTAAATGGTTCTGTTATAAAAGTAACACCCGATGGTACTCGTACTACTCTTATCAGTGGTAACGGAGTCGAAGGACCCAGTGGTCTAGCGATCGGTTCCGATGGTGCTGTCTATATAGCAAATCGAAGCGGTGTTCCGGGAAAAGGACAAGTTTTAAGAGTTAACAGCTCAAAATCTGTTCCTGAACCCACATCTACTTTAAGCATTTTAGGATTCGGTGCTTTAAGCATTTATAAGTTACGCAAAGGTAAGCGAAAAGCACTAAAAGTTCCAACTTAACCAAACTAGCTATCAGTTACTAATTACCAATTACTAGTTCTCACTGGTTACTGGTCACTGGTCACTGGTCACTGGTCACTGTAAAACGTTCCACAAACTACTAACAATAGAGTTCAGCAGATATGAAATTCAAGTCTTTTACCCTTGCATTATTTACGTTTTGTGCTGCTGCCGCTAGCGGAATGAATGCCGCACAAGCTGTAACTTTTAAGACAGTGGCTTCCGGTTATGATAACGTCAATCATGCGACTTTCGGTCCCGATGGTTATCTTTACATATCAGAAGGTGGTGTAGGAGGCGATGGCGATGGTGGAAAAAGATGTACGCCATCCCCAAGTACTCAATACGTTCCTATTTGTACTGGTGATACCGGTGCGATTACCAAACTTGATGTGACCACTGGTCAATCAGAGCGTATTATTAGTAACCTTCCTTCTCTAGCACAACAACCATTACAAGACCAAGGTGCTGGTCCAGCAGATATTCAATTTTATAAAGGCAAGGCTTATCTCGTATATGGTATGGCTGGCGATCCCAGAAATCGCGACAGCGTTTTAGACTCTCCTACTCTCGCACAGTTTTACGAAATAGACCTGAAAACAGGTGAGAAGAAGAGCCTTGCCGATTTTGCGAAGTACGAGACCGAATTCAATCCTGATGGTACGGACTTAATTGTTAACCCATACAGCTTAGCAATCAAAGATGATTATGCATACATCACTGATGGGGGTGCAAACGTCATATACAAAGTGGGATTGAATGGCGAAGGTATTGTAAAAGTTAATGCATTCCCCAGACAAAACGTACCTGTTGACGAGCTTAAATTCCCTAAACCTGAAGATTTGGGTCTAGGACCAGAGCAATCTATTGCTTTCCAACCAACAGAGCAATCAGTACCCACGGGTATTAAAGTCGGTCCAGATGGATCTCTCTATGCAACTGAATACACTTTCTTCCCTTATCCAGAAGGTAAGTCGAGAGTTTGGAAAATCAGTGATGATTTGGAGCAATTTACAACTGTTGCTGAGGGCTTTACACAACTCACAGACCTAGCTTTCGATAAACAAGGCTCTTTATATTTGTTGCAACACTACAATACTCCAGAATGGGAAGCCCTGGCACCGAATGGAGATAAGAGTGGTTCTATCATTAAAGTTGCGGCTGATGGAACTCGCGAAACTGTATATAGCGGTCCAGAACTTGGTGCAGCTAGCGTTTTAGATTTTGGTCCTGACGGTAAATTATACGCAGTATCTGGTAGCCGATTTGCGAAACAAGGAACAGTTCTCGCCTTCGATCTTGAAGAAGGTGAAGATGGAGCGAAGAAAGTACCCGAACCTGCGGCTGTAGTTGGTCTAGTAGCAGTTGCTGGATTTGCAGGTAAAATGCTCAAGCGCAAGCGCCAAGAAGAGTTACTCGCTAAGGTAGAAACTCTCTAATCCTTATATCTTGGCAAATTTCCAAGAATGACTGAGAAAAAAGCTGCTGCCTAAAAAGTTCGCTAGAAAGGCAGCAACTCAAACCCAAAGTTCCCAGACTAGAGCGGGGAACATAAACCCAAAACAAGTATAACTCATAACACTGAGAAGTCATCATGGGATTAGTAAAGAATTTATCAATTACCTTAGTCAGTGCTAGCGTTATGGTAACGGCAGCAGCAGCCCAAGCTATGGCTGTTACCTTAACATACGACAAGACTATTAGCAGTCCCGGCTTAGCCCCCGGACAACTCTTTGTACCTCAAGGTATAGGAGTACAAGACTCGACTAACCAGGTGTTTGTCAGTAATGGTCGCGGTCTCAACCCAGACGGTTCTTTCAACCCAAACGTCGGTAACCGAGTTGACGTATTTGACCAAGAAGGTAATTATCTCAAAGCAATTGGTACAGGTCGCCAAGGACGTGGAGAAGGATTTGACGAACCTGCAGACCTAAAATTTGACCCCACAACTGGTAACCTACACGTAGGTGATGTTTTCAACAGTGAAATCGATGTATACAATCCTAACACTGGTGAATACGTCAGATCCTATGGTTCCTTTGGCGGACCCGTACAAGGTAGACTGTTCTTTGGACCTGGTGGTATGTCTTTTGATAAAAAAGGCAACGTCTGGATTACCGATTTCAGTGCTGACGTAGTTAAGGTATACAATGCCAACAGCGGCGAACTCGTTAAAACTGTTGGTAGCAATGGTAGCGAGTTGGGGCAGTACCTTGGACCCGCAGGTATAACCGTTTCTCCAAATACTGGAAGAATCTATGTAGGCGATCAATACAACGGTCGCATCCAAGTTTTAGATTCAGAAGGTAACGCTTTGTTTGCTTTTGGTTCTCGTGGTTCTGAACCCGGACAACTCAGAGAGCCAATTGGTGTAGAAGTTGACGAGTACGAGAATATTTACGTAGCTGATTCTCAAAACAGCCGCGTCCAAGTATTTGATAAGGACGGTAAATTCCTGACTGCATTTGGCGAACCTGCTCGTAACGCTGACGGTGAAATCGTACCACCTCCCGACCAAAGCGGTCCTCCTTTTGGTAATCCTCTCGTCGCCGAACCTGGTGTCTTCAACTGGACTGCTGGTTTACACTACGACAGAGGCAAACTGTATGTAGGGGACTTCTTCCAAGGTCGCGTCCAAGTGTTAAATGTAGACAATAAACCTGCCGGTGCTAAAGTACCCGAACCCGCATCAGTATTAGGTTTAGGATTGCTTGGCTTTGGCGCTGTTGTCTCCAAACTGCGGAAAAATCACCAGAAAAATTCATCCGCGAGTGTAGAGGGATAAATTTAGCTAAGTCTCTCGTAAAGTTTGTCATGAGAACTAAAGCGAAATTTCTCTCTTACTAACAAACAAAAACAACACGTAGGGTGGGCATTGCCCACCACTTAGATACTTAGTGGTGGGTATTGCCCACCCTACTAGTTTCTGAGAGAAATGGCATCAACAAAAATGTTTTTATACTATGGCTTCCACAATTTCTTTAGAAAAAGTTAATGTTAATATAACCGACTTACTGTATGAGTGGCTCAAACAGTGCCTAACTCAAGAAAGTCTTGACTGGTTAAATACTAAAAAAGCGCAAATAGAAAATAGTGCTAATGCGCGAGTGTTTTTCACTACTTTTAGTGCTGTACCTCGCTACACGGGCAAAAGTGACTTAAATTTATCCTCACAAGAGTTAGAAACTGCTTGTGCAATAAGGAAAAATTGGGTTCCTTCTCATTGGAGTGTAGACCAAGCAGCCCGCACACTTTTAGTGCTGTCTTTACCTCAAAGCGACTCAGACAAGTACTTGCAAACCTTAGAGCAATTATTTGCAGCTGCTGATGTGGGAGAACTAGTTGCTCTTTACCAAGCTTTACCACTGCTACCTTATCCAGAAAAGCTTCGCGCCCGTGCTGCAGAAGGAGTTCGCAGCAACATGACAGCAGTATTTAATGCCGTTGCTTTGCGAAATCCCTATCCATCAGAATATCTCGATGACATTGCTTGGAATCAAATAGTTCTCAAAGCTTTGTTTGTCGGTAGCCCCCTACATTTAATCCAAGATCTCGATCGCCGTGCAAATCCAGAACTCGCCAGAATGCTTGTTGACTACGCCAACGAACGCAAGGCTGCCAATCGCACGGTATCGCCGGAAATTTGGCCTTTGATATCAGTGACCAGTGACCAGTGACCAGTGACCAGTGACCAGTGGTCAATCCCCATTGCCCCTTATCCCCAGAGGGGGCCCCGAGTTCCCCAATCCCCAATCGCCATATGTTTATAGATCCTCACATTCACATGAGTTCCCGCACGACCGACGATTACCAGATGATGCGTCAAGCTGGAATTGTGGCAGTTATTGAGCCAGCATTTTGGTTTGGACAACCCCGGACTAGTGTTGGTTCTTATCAAGATTACTTTAGCAGCTTGGTTGGATGGGAACGATTTCGTGCAGCACAGTTTGGTATAAGACATTACTGTACAATTGGCTTGAATTCTAAAGAAGCTAACAACGAACCCCTCGCAGAGCAAGTTATGGAGTTGTTACCTCTGTATGCTTGTAAAGAAGGTGTCGTTGCTATTGGTGAAATTGGCTACGATGATATGACTCCTGCAGAGGACAAATACTTCCGCTTGCAGTTGGATCTGGCAAAAGAATTAGATATGTTGGTGATGATTCATACACCTCATCGCGATAAAAAAGCAGGAACCAGTCGTAGTATGGATGTTTGCTTAGAGCATGGGTTGAAACCATCACAAGTAGTTGTGGATCACAACAACGAAGAAACCGTACAAGAAGTTTTAGATCGCGGTTTTTGGGCTGCTTTTACAATTTACCCAAACACCAAAATGGGTAACGCTCGCATGGTAGAAATTGTTCGTCAATACGGATGCGATCGCATTATTGTAGACAGCAGTGCTGATTGGGGAGTGAGCGATCCGCTAGCAGTACCCAAAACAGCCCAACTGATGCTTGATAGAGGAATTCCAGAAGCACACGTGCGAGCCGTTTGTTATGAAAACGCACTTCTTGCTTACAGCCAAAGCGGTCAGATGAAAGAATCAGACTGGCTGAATCCATCACCTATAGATCAACGCCAATTATTTAATGGGAACTCCGTACTACGGGGACAAAAACCTGTTGTAGAAACTCCCGTTCGCGAATATGCACTGATTGAGTAATATGAACACAGCAATAACAACACCACGATCGCGGGCATATTTTCAGTTGATGAGACCTGCCAACATTGTCACTGCATGGGCAGATATTCTAGCAGGATTAGCAGCATCAGGGAGTATTGCTCTTGCAAACCAAGCTGTCATTGAGGGGTCAACGCCAGATAATTTAATATCATCAATAGCATGGCTGTTACTATCAACGACTGGTTTATACGGTGGCGGTGTTATCTTTAATGATGTATTCGATGCCGAAATAGACGCTATAGAACGACCTGAAAGACCTATCCCTAGTGGAAGGGTATCTCGAAAAGAAGCAGTTTCTATAGGAAGCTTGTTTTTATGTGTAGGTATTTTAGCAGCGTTGCAAGTGAGTTGGCTCAGTGCAGCATTAGCTTGTAGTATTGCTGCTGCTGCTCTTTTGTATGATGCTTGGGGAAAGCACCATCCCGTTTTTGGTCCTTTTAACATGGGGCTTTGTCGCGGTTGTAACTTACTGCTTGGACTGAGTGCAATCTCATCTGCGATCGCTGAATACTGGCTGCTTGCTTTAATTCCCATTGTTTACATTGCTGCTATCACAACCTTAAGCCGAGGTGAAGTACACGGAGGGAAAGCCAGTACTGGTATTATTGCGCTACTACTTATTAGCACGGTTATTGCTGGGCTACTAGGTTTGAGTTTGTTAAATAATTATCACCTGCTTGCGGCACTACCATTCGTTATATTGCTAGCAGTGCGAGTCTTGCTACCTTTCATAAAAGCTGTTAGCAAACCAAGCCCAGAAAACATTCGTATAGCTGTACGAGCGGGTATTTTATCATTAATTGTATTAGACGCTACAGTAGCATCTGGCTTCGCGGGCTTGCCATACGGGTTCATCGTCCTGTTATTACTACCCGTTTCGATAGCACTGTCAAAAATCTTTGCCGTTACTTGATACCAATTGGTTACTGTATTGTTGGGTTTCGTTCCTCAACCCAACCTACAGTTTGGTCACTGGTCACTGTTTACTGTTTACTGGTCACTGTTAAATGAGAATTCTGATTTACTCCTACAACTATCATCCAGAACCAATTGGTATTGCTCCTCTCATGACTGAACTAGCAGAAGGACTAGTAAAGCAAGGACACCAAGTGAGAGTGATAACAGGAATGCCAAACTATCCGCAACGCGAAATATACGAGGAGTATAAAGGCAAGTGGTTTGTCACAGAATTTAAAAATGGCGTTACTATCCAGAGAAGTTATTTGCGAATTAAAGCTAAGCCCAACCTAATAGATAGACTGTTACTAGAGTTGAGTTTTGTATTTACGAGCTTGCCACAAGCCGTTAACGGATGGCAACCAGATGTCATTCTTTTAACAGTACCACCATTATTGATATCACTTCCTGCTATTTTGTTGGGTTGGATATATAACTGCCCAGTCATTCTAAACGTACAAGATATTTTACCAGAAGCCGCTATACGTGTTGGATTAATAAAAAATAAATTGATGATTCGCGCCTTAACAGCTCTGGAAAAATTTGCTTACCATCACAGTCATAGTATTAGTGTTATTGCAGATGGGTTTAGAGAAAATTTGATAAACAAAGGAGTTCCATCACAAAAAATTTTTTGCATACCCAATTGGGTAAATGTTAATTTTATCCGTCCCTTGCCAAAGCAAAGAAACGTTTTTCGAGCAGCCCATCAATTAGACGATAAATTTGTTGTGCTGTACTCGGGTAATATCGCTCTCACTCAAGGTTTAGAGACAGTTATAGAGGCAGCAGTTTCCTTACGCCACATTCCAGAAATTGTCTTTGTTATTGCAGGTGAATCAAGAGCGTTGCAAAGATTAAGGAAATACTGCCAAAGTTGCGGGGCGGATAATGTTTTACTCATACCGCTTGTAGCAAGAGAAAAACTTTCTGAATTGTTAGCAGCAGCAGATTTAGGATTGGTTGTGCAAAAACGCAATGTTATTTCCTTCAATATGCCTTCCAAAATTCCATTGCTACTAGCTTCTGGTCGTCCGATTGTGGCGTCGGTTCCTGCATCTGGAACAGCAGCACGTGCTGTTAGAAAAAGTGGTGGTGGCATAGTTGTTACTCCTGAATCACCATACGCTATGGCATCTACAGTGTTAGAACTCTATAAACATCCAGAAAAAGTAGCAAAACTTGGTAAGCAAGGAAGGCAGTTTGCTGTTGAGCATTATTCTTTTGAGCAAGCACTAGCGACTTATGAAGCACTTTTTGCTGAAGTTGTTACCAGTTCAACATCTACATCACCTTCTTTGGACGTCCTACCAAAACTAACTTCTAGTAATTAGTTAGTAGGGTGGGCAATGCCCACCCTACTAACTACTAACCTCTCTTACAAATTATGATTCCAGAAAAGTTCAAACAAACAAGCCAAAATGTAAGCAATTTCTCACGAGATCGCCTATCGAATTCAGAAACATCAAAAGTTTCCGATCTTGAAGAACAAATTGCATATGCAATCTCTTTACTTGCCGAAGCTGGGGTTCCCGAATCATTTTGGACAAGTATAGTGCAAAGTTGTTACGCTAAGCGATCGCAAAATCTTTCCACTTCTATTAATAATGTCGCCCCTCAAAAAATTACCATAATTGGAGGGCGTGGCAGGATGGGAAGATTTTTTACGCATCAATTTGCGATCGCAGGTCACATAGTCAGTGTTTTGGAAAACGAAGATTGGGAGCGAGCGGATGAACTACTTGGTTCAGCAGATCTGGTTATGGTTAGCGTTCCTATTGAATGCACAACAGAAGCGATCGAACGAGCCGCCCAATATCTTACACCAACTACCGCACTATGTGATATTACGAGTCTAAAAGTCAAGCCGGTCCAAGCAATGCTAGACCACCATAGCGGTCCAGTGATGGGATTGCACCCCATGTTTGGTCCCAATGTCAAGTCTTTTGCCGATCACAAAGTTGTCGTATGTCCGGGTCGAGATGAAGAATCATTTCAATGGCTATTGGAACTCGTGCAAGACAGAGGAGGCGAAGTTATTGTTAGCACGCCTGAAGAACACGATCTCATGATGGTCATTATTCAAGCAACCCGTCACTTTTCCAGATTTAGCTTTGGAGTTTTCTTAGCGCAAGAGAAAGTAGACATAGAACGTAGCTTGTTAATGTCTAGCCCTAGCTACCGCCAAGAGATTGAAATCATCAAAAGATTGTTTACCCAAAATCCAAACTTGTGTGTAGACATTATGTTGGCAACTCCAGAAAGATGTCAAGCAATAGCTCGATTGGCTGATACATATAATCGCATAGCGATGCTATTAGCGCGAAAAGATCGAGAGGGATTAATTAAAGAATTTGAGACTAACCAAAGCTTTTTTACTCAAGAAACAACTTCTTCCAATCAAACCAATTTTTCTTCTAAAAAACATCGAGAAAATACATCTTTTTTAAAACTAGGAACAAAAAATATCCCAAGACCGTTGACAATTGACGGTTAATTGTTACACAATTTAGTAACACAAGCTATGCTAATCGATATCTTTCACGATACAGTATGTCCCTGGTGCCGAATTGGTAACAAGCATCTGTTTGATGCCTTAGCACAAAGACAAGAAAAAGCGGTTAAGATTCGGTGGCATCCATTCCTTCTGGATTCAAAAATTCCTACTAGAGGATACGATTTTAAAACCTACTTACAACAAAGGAAAGGTATCGATTCCCAAAGGCTTCAGCAGCTTTTTGAGTTTACAACGCAAGCAGGAGAAGCTTCAGGAGTCAAGCTCAATTTTGATAAGATTCGTTTGGCAGTCAATACTATCATTTCTCACCAACTCATTACTTTAGCACCGGATAGTATCAAAAACGATGTAGTAGAAGCAATTTACAAAGCTTATTTTGAAGATGGCTTAAATACTGGAAATCTTGATGTCATTGTTGCCATAGGTACAGCAGTAGGTATGGATTCCACAAAGTTACGGCATCAATTAAGCTCCTATGCTGGATTTGATACAGTTCTAACAGAATCCACATTTGCTCGTCTCAATGGCATTATTAGTATTCCACTATACATCATTAACGCTCGAGTTAGGGTAGACGGTTCCCACTCAGTAGAGGTGTTCCATCAAGCTCTAGATCGTGCGGCGCTTATCGAAATATCGGCAAAAATATGGTAACGCAAATCAGGCAGAAAACGGCAGTAGACAATTTACCAGCAATCCAACAAAGTGTGACTGTAACTTTCCACTATGCAGTGCATTTTACCACTGGATTGTTTGACATCAAAAACCCTTTGTTAGCGCAAACGATCGCATCCGATGGAGAAGCAGGTCCCAAAAAAGTATTGGTCGTGGTGGACTCAGGATTCTTGCAATCCCGCCCCATGCTAGCCAAACAATTGGCACTTTATTGCGATTTCTATAGTGATGCGTTCGCACTTGTTGCAGACCCAATAATTATTCCAGGTGGGGAAGAAGCAAAAAACCATCCTAAGTTGTTAGAACAAATCCATACTGCAATTGATGCAGTCGGGCTTTGTCGTCACTCCTACTTATTAGGGATTGGTGGTGGCGCTGCACTAGATTTAATCGGATATGCAGCCGCAACAGCACATCGAGGAGTTCGTCTGATTCGCGTTCCCACAACCGTACTCGCGCAAAATGATTCCGGTGTAGGGGTGAAGAATGGAATCAACGCCTTTGGGAAGAAGAACTTTCTTGGAACTTTTGCACCACCTTATGCAGTTTTAAATGATGTTTCTTTTTTGAGGACGCTAGACGATCGCGATTGGCGTTCTGGCATTGCAGAAGCTGTTAAAGTAGCACTCATCAAAGATGCTCAGTTCTTTGACTACATCCGCATGCAAGCAAATGCACTTGCTTGTCGCAATATGAAAGCCATGCAAAATGTCATTTACCAATGCGCTCAATTGCATATGAATCATATTGCAAGAGGTGGAGATCCTTTTGAAATGGGTTCATCTCGTCCTCTAGATTTTGGTCATTGGGCAGCACATAAACTAGAGCAGCTAACAGACTACAGCTTACGTCATGGAGAAGCAGTTGCGATCGGTATTGCTTTAGACAGCACTTATTCCTATCTTTTAGGATTGCTCTCTCGCTTGGAATGGCAGCAGATACTCAATACACTTGTAACACTGGGCTTTAACCTATACATACCAGAACTATCCAAAAATATGGAGCAACCAGAACACCCTGACTGTTTGTTCCGAGGACTAACCGAATTTCGAGAACACTTGGGCGGCGAACTGACAATTACACTTCTACAACGCATCGGTAAAGGTATTGAAGTCCACGAAGTAGACTTATCTTTATACCGACAAGCAATTTGGTTGCTGAGCGAGTTTTATAACTCCACATTACCAACCTCCGGCTGGGTTAGGGATTAGACGTTAAGGCGCATAAATGGAAATTCTAACGTTTCTGACCCCACCCTAACCCTCCCCTTGTAAAGGGGAGGGAACCGGAAATTCAATTTCCCCCCTTTCCAAGGGGGGATTAAGGGGGGTAAATCTACTTAAGTTAACAGAGGGTAAAAATTATGAAAATATCTACAAATAACAACTGTCATTTAACATACTGTACAAATATTCATCCAGGTGAAGAGTGGAATAAAGTCTTTAATAACCTAAAGCAGTACATACCATCTTTAAAAGCACAGCTAGTGAGTTCAAATCCTCGGCTTCTTGAAGCAGTGAGGAATGTGGATGGGCTGCAAAATCCATTTGGAATTGGATTGCGATTGGCGGATGTAGCAGCTAAGGAATTACTACAAGGAAACAATTTAACAGAATTTCAATCGTGGTTAAGCGATCGCAACCTATACGTATTTACCTTAAATGGCTTTCCATTTGGTGGATTTCATTGGCAAGTTGTTAAAGACCAAGTGTACGCACCCGATTGGTCAAAACAAGAGCGATTAGATTATACTATCAGACTAGTACACATACTCGCACAACTTTTACCTCCAGGAGTAGAAGGAAGTATTTCGACATTACCGCTATCCTACAAACCTTGGTTTAAAGACAATCAACTTTTTCAAACTTCTGTCACAAGTAGTGCGACTCTTCTTATAGCAGAATTAGTGGCAGAAATGGTAAAAATTAAACAAGAAACAGGAAAAAATATTCATTTAGATTTAGAACCAGAACCAGATGGACTGTTAGAAAATGCTGCTGAGGTAGTTGATTATTTCCAAACCTACTTATTACCTATTGGTGGAGATTATTTAGTCAAGCATTTAGGAATTTCTTTTGAAGCCGCAAAGCTTCATTTATTAAATCACGTCCGGGTTTGTTACGACACCTGTCATTTTGCCGTAGAGTATGAAGACCCCAAGACAGTCTTTGAGAAATTTCAATCAGCAGGAATTCAAGTTGGTAAAATCCAAATTAGTGCTGCACTACAAGTGACAATTCCTACAGATATTGAGCAGCGCCGTCTCATCAAAGAAAAATTATTGCCTTTTGCTGAATCTACATACTTACACCAAGTTATTGCAAGAGAGAGCCACGGTAAACTGCATCGCTATCGCGATTTAGAACAAGCTTTACCAGATTTAGAAAGTACGACAGCTTCTGAGTGGCGCATTCATTTTCACGTTCCAATTTTTATTAAAAATTACCAGCTATTTCAATCCACACAAGATGACATAACAACGGTATTAGAGTTGCTACAAGACGATCGTGCTTGCGACCATCTCGAAATAGAAACATACACTTGGGAAGTTTTGCCAAAGGAAATGAAATTGGATTTACTATTATCGCTTCAAAGGGAGTATGAATGGGTTTTGTCGAAGATGGCGGCAAATAGTAGCAATATATTGGTAGGTAGCTGTTAAGTTGTTCTTATCTATAACCCTTCTTTTTATTAGACGAGGGAGCAAGAATTTACAGCAATTTTCAAGTAAATAGACCACATTGTAGGGGCGCAAGGCATTGCGCCCCTACGGCATACTGTGGTTCAAATAGATGAAAAATGCTATTTATAAATTAGCTACAGCCTTGACACGCTTTATAATAGGCTTGGCAACCATTTGCATACCTTCTGATGGAACTAAAGTAAGACCGCGACGTACAGGACGTGCGGGACGCTTGTTAGCTGATGATAGCTGAAACTGCGATAAAACTGTCGCTAATACCAATTTCATTTCATACAAAGCAAATGCCATACCAATACAACGATGTGTACCACCACCAAATGGCAAATACTCATATGGAGAAAATTGTCTCTCTAAAAAGCGTTCGGGTTTGAATTGCTTGGATTGTGGATAAACTTCTTCTCGATGATGTGCTAGGTAAACGCTGGGGAAGATAATTGTTCCTACTGGCAAATTGTAACCCATAATTTCAATGGGCGATCGCACAATGCGAGGAGAAGCAGTAATTGCGACGGGATAAATCCGCAAAGTTTCTTGACAAACGGCTGTTAAATAGGGCAATTTAGCGATCGCACCTGAATCAAGATTGTCACCAAGGCTATCTAATTCCCTCTGCAATTTTTCACGGACTTCTGGTAAACGGTCAATCCAGTAAAAAGCCCATGTTAATGCTGCAGCCGTCGTTTCATGACCAGCGACTAACAGTGTCATTAACTCATCGCGTAACTCCTCATCTGTCATTGTTTCGCCATTGACATCACGCGCACACATCATCAAACTGAGGACATCTTCCCGATTTGGGTTAGATTCTGTTCTTCGTTCTCGAATTAGCCTATAGATCGTGTCATCAATTTGTTGCAACAAGTTCACAACCCGACCCCAGGGACTCCAAGCACCTAAATCCTTTTGTAAAAACTTTAAAAATAAAGCCGCAAACATTAAGGGAGAATCCATAGAATCGAGAAGTGAAGCCAGTAAACGTCTCATTTCTTCCAAACGAGACCCCTCATCAAAGCCAAACACGACCCGTAAAATGACGCGCAAGGTAATTTCTTGCATTGACACGTGAATGCTAAACGGTTTGCCATTTTCCCAAGTGTGGCTCACTTGTTCGGCAATTTCACTAATTGTTTTGCCGTAAGCTCGCATTCTTTCTCCATGAAAGGGAGGGGCTAATAGTTGGCGTTGGCGTTGATGAGAATTTCCATCCAGTAAAAGCAGCGAATTTGCACCAACCAAAAATTTTAAGATCGTGTTTCCCTTACCAGCTTCTAATTGACTGGAATCAGCCGTAAAAATTTGTTGTAATGCTTGAGGATGGCTGAAGTAAACTTTGTGAGAATTATCGCGACCCCAAATGGTAAAGTTGTCGCCATAGGTTTTAGCAAAATCTTCTACATACTCTAACGGCTGAAAAATAAATTTCATCCATCGTAGAATAACAGGCATTCTTGGACCGTCTGGCAAACTACTAGCTGCTTTCATAACTGGTTGGGATAGTATAGAGTGTTCGTAATGGGCTGCAAGCTCCCCCATCTCGTTCCCAGGCTCAGCCTGGGAATGCAGTCTGCGAGGCTCTCTCTGCCTCGCGTAGCTAACTGAATAATAGAGGCGGAGCCTGGGAACGAGGGGAAGAGACGGGCAAGATGCCCGTTCCACAAGAATTTTACTTGTAAAGACTAACCCCAGAACTTCAACTTGCGGGTGTATTTTCCTAACAAGAAACTCAAGCCAACAAATCCCATACTAATTAACCCAGCAGTTGCATTTGGTTCTGGAACAGCTTTGGGAGTTTGTATAGAAAACTTGAGTAGAGCTTTACCTTTAAAAGGTGCAGTCAAATCTGTACTGGTTAATTTGTCATTTTGGGTAAAAGTTATTGTGCCTACTGCATCCTTGAATATACCTTCACCACCAGTCAGAGTGATAGTTCCACCACCTTGTACTGTACCGTTCACAAAGTCAAATTTAGCTTGGTCGTTGGCGGTTCCATATAATTCATTGCTACCACCATAATAGCGATCGCCAAGAAGTGGCTGATTTTCTAAGCCGAAAGCAGATGCATCTGCATTAAAGTAAGAAATGTTTGTTGTTGGGTCAAAATTACCGTAAGTATTGCTGAGAAACTTACTCAATCCATATGGAGCCTCAGCACTTTCACCTGTAATCGTTGCTCTAGTAATATTTAGGTCTGGTCTAAAAGAAGGGTCAATTGTGACGACTGTATCGTAAGTAGCGCTGAATTCGTATTTTGTTTGCGCGTTAGCTTTTGTTGTATCCAACCCAAAACTAACCAAGGTAACAGCTACTGAAGCTAACCCTAAAGCGTATGAACGTGAAATCATAATTGTCCTTTTTTTACAAAATTTAGTACGTGGCAACAATAATAAAAAGCGCTATTCGCTAGCGAAGTCCACTTTTGTATAAACCTTTACTCTAAAACTATAAGATATGTAAAATTCAGGATAAATGAACAATTTTTTGATGTGTTTGTTGTATTTTTAGATATCCCAAAAATTACGTAAGCACTGAGAGGAAAATCCATGCTATTTTATGGTTTCCCGTATATTATGTAGCTAAATGTTAAAAAATATTAAACCAGTGAGTGCATGATGTATAAATGCTGCACCACACTTATCATCTTGTATCTTCAACAGTGTTTGGGCGTTCTTTAAGGAATTAACTTCTAGTCATGAATAAAACTGTTGTTCTTAATGTAGTTGGATTGTCACCCAGTTTGTTGGGAGAACACACACCATTCCTCTCGCAATGGGCAAAATCTGGAAAAACTGTTCCCATTTCTCCTGTGTTACCAGCTGTTACCTGTACGGCGCAAGCTACCTACCTTACCGGAAAAATGCCCGACGAGCATGGAATTGTTGCCAATGGTTGGTATTTTCACGACGATTGCGAGATTAAGTTTTGGCGACAATCTAATAAATTGGTTCAATCACCAAAAGTATGGGACATGGCGCGATCGCTCGATCCATCTTTTACCTGCGCTAATTTATTTTGGTGGTACAATATGTACTCTTCAGCAGATTATGCAGTTACTCCTCGACCAATGTATCTTGCTGACGGTAGAAAAATTCCTGACATTTACACTCATCCACAAGAATGGCGTTCGGAACTCCAAAATGAATTAGGTCAGTTCCCTCTCTTCAATTTCTGGGGTCCTAATACATCTATTGGGTGTAGTGAGTGGATAGCCTCTTCTGCTAAGTGGGTGGAACAAAAGTGTAACCCTACCCTCACGCTAATTTACTTACCTCATTTAGATTATTGCTTGCAAAAATTTGGACCGGAAGACAAACAAGTCGCAAAAGATTTACAAGAAATTGATGTTGTTTGTCGAGATCTTATTGAATTCTACGAAAATCGCGGTACACGAGTCATTGTTCTATCTGAATACGGTATTACGGCTGTATCCCAACCAGTTCACTTGAACCGAATGCTGCGAGAACAAGGATTGCTGAGTGTACGAGAAGAACTAGGACGAGAATTGCTCGATCCTGGAGCAAGTCAAGCATTTGCTGTCGCCGATCATCAAGTTGCTCACATTTATATTAAAGATCCATATTACATACCTAAAGTGCGATCGCTGTTAGAAGCAACAGACGGTGTTGCTCGAGTTCTAGGAGATGAAGAAAAGCCAGCATACCATCTCAATCATTCTAGATCCGGGGAGTTAGTTGCGATCGCTCAACCAAATGCCTGGTTTACTTACTACTACTGGTTAGATGACAATCGCGCTCCCGATTTTGCCAGAACAGTGGATATTCATCGCAAACCCGGTTACGATCCCGTCGAACTGTTTCTCGATCCTCAAATTAAACTTCCCAAACTGAAAATAGGCATAAAACTGCTAAAAAAACAACTAGGTTTTCGCTACTTAATGGATGTTATTCCTTTAGATGCATCTTTGGTACGCGGATCTCATGGGTCTACAAGCGTTGTTCCCGGAGAACAACCTTTATTTATAACCCAGCAAACTCATTTGCTATCGGCTGAATCAATAGAAGCAACGGATGTATGTCACCTCATACTGCGGCATCTTCAGTAAACCAGTGACCACCTGACCACCTGACCACCTGACCACCTGACCACCTGACCACCTGACCACCTGACCACCTGACCACCTGACCAGTAGGGTGGGCAATGCCCACCATTGAATGCTCGCTAGGTCTGCTCCCTAACCTCGTTCCCAGTCAGAGACTGGGAACGAGAAACGAGAGATGGTCAAGTGATGGGTTTACCTACAATGGAATATAATATAGTTTATACTTCAATTTTACGGTAAATACTTAGACTTATATTAGAGAGCGCATATATTCCTTTAGAAAGAAAGAATTTATAACTCAAGGTGGTGGGGATAACTGTCTTCATATAGCCCTTGGAGTTTTACTGAGACCCAAAAGTTAAAAGCAAAAAAAACGACACATCTAACAAAAAAATGTTCATGTATCATTCCTTAACATTTAGTAGGCTAAACACATACCAAGCAGTCGTCATAAACTGCACGCGCCCGGATGTATGAAAATGGGTAATAGGCAATGGACAATAGATTATTTCTTACTACGCCCAATGCTCGATTCCCGAAGCCTTGTTTTGAGGTCATGACTGGTTTGTCTGTGACTATTCTAAGAGTAGCAATAGTACATATACAGTAACAAGTTCAATTCTTCATACTTTGCTGCTAGAATGCGTGTTTCCCGTGAATTTTCCTTGAATTGTCGATCGCAGTTTATTCTCTGCGATCTACTGCGTATATACTATGCTTTAATGTCTAAATTATTTAATTAGCAACTAATCCAAGTTGCAATGTCTGCGAATTATTGCGGACTATCTAGACACGTAATTAAATATTCTCTCAACATCAAAGAGATTGCCCATGATTGTTGATTCTCACACTTACAAAACTCTTGGCGGCATAGGTGTATCTCGCTCCATCACGGAAGTGAAGTTAGTCACTGCCTTGGATGAAATTTCCTTTTATTTAAACTCCCAAAGAGGAGGGTTGCTCAAGAGCAGCTATGAATATCCAGGGCGTTACAAAAGATGGGCGATTGGATTTGTCAATCCACCACTAGAACTGACAACACGAGAGAGAGCTTTTACGCTCAGAGCGCTAAACAATCGAGGCAAGGTGCTTCTACCCATACTATTACAGCGTCTATCTGGACATTCCCAACTTCAGGAAGTCAAGCAAGATGGCGATTATATTACTGGATATGTAAAGCCCGCCTTGCAAGCGTTTGCAGAAGAAGAACGCAGTAAGCAACCTTCTGCATTCACAGTGGTTCGCGAAATTCTCCATATTTTTTCTAGCAATGAAGACGAGCATCTCGGATTGTATGGGGCGTTTGGCTATGACTTGTTATTTCAGTTTGAGCCAATTCCGATGCGTCTGGAACGTCCTACAGACCAAAGGGATATAGTACTTTATTTGCCTGATGAGTTAGTTGTTGTTGACTACTATTTGCAACGTGCATATCGAGTGCAGTATGAGTTTGAAACAACAGAAGGCAATACCCACAATCTACCACGGACGGGCGAATCCATCGATTACAGGGGTAAGCGTCTTGTTCCAGCACAAGCTTCCGACCATGCACCAGGAGAATATGCCAGCCAAGTAGAAGTAGCACTAGATTACTTCCGACGCGGGGATTTGTTTGAAGTGGTTCCTTCGCAAAGCTTTTTTGAGTCTTGCGAACAAGCACCTAGTCAACTTTTTGAAACTTTACAGCATATAAACCCCAGCCCCTATGGTTTTATCTTCAACCTTGGTGGAGAGTATATCATTGGTGCTTCTCCAGAAATGTTTGTGCGGGTTGAAGGTCGGCGAGTAGAAACTTGCCCAATTAGTGGTACCATTGCAAGGGGACAAGATGCCCTCGATGATGCCGAGCAAATTCGTCAACTCCTAAATTCGGGTAAGGAAGAAGCAGAGTTGACCATGTGTACTGATGTGGATCGCAATGATAAATCCCGGATTTGCGAACCAGGTTCGGTACAAGTCATCGGTCGCCGTCAAATAGAAATGTACAGCCACCTGATCCACACAGTGGATCACGTTGAAGGATTGCTGCGATCGCAATTTGATGCGTTGGACGCCTTTCTCACCCACACTTGGGCAGTGACAGTAACAGGCGCACCCAAGCGATCGGCAATGCAATTCCTCGAACAGCACGAACGTAGCGCTAGACGGTGGTATGGTGGAGCCGTTGGCTACCTCAACTTCAATGGTAATCTAAATACAGGATTGATTTTAAGAACCATTAGACTGCAAGATTCAATTGCTGAGGTCAGAGTAGGAGCAACAGTTCTCTATGATTCATTGCCATCAGCAGAAGAACAAGAGACAATGACAAAAGGTGCGGCGTTATTTGAAACAATTCGTCGTGCAAAGCAAGGAATCCCACCACAGGATTGCAAGCGAGAAAAATTGAGTGCTTGTGTTCCAGATGTCGAACCCGGTAAGCGTATTTTACTGATAGATTACGAAGACTCATTTGTTCACACACTAGCCAACTACATTCGTCAAACTGGAGCAACAGTTACCACATTACGTCACGGTTTCTCGGAATCCTTATTGGATACAGAGCGTCCGGACTTAGTGGTTTTATCTCCCGGTCCCGGTAAACCCAGTGATTTTAAAGTACCAGACATGGTTCGCAGTTGCGTGCGTCGCAACATACCCCTGTTTGGAGTGTGCTTGGGACTGCAAGGAATTGTTGAAGCATTTGGAGGAGAACTCGGAATTCTTCATTATCCCCAACACGGAAAATCCTCAAGGGTAATCGTGACTGAACCGGATTCAGTTTTATTCAATGCCTTACCCCAATCCTTCTCAGTTGGTAGATATCATTCTTTGTTTGCCCTACCACAACGCTTACCCGAACAATTAAAAGTAGCAGCTATCTCAGATGATGAAGTCATCATGGCAATTGAACATCAATCGCTTCCTATAGCAGCCGTACAGTTCCATCCAGAATCCATCATGACCCTATCAGGAGAAGTTGGTCTGGCAATTATCAAGAATGTAGTTCGTGCATATACTCAGACTAAATTAACAGTGACCAGTAACCAGTGACCAGTGACCAGTAACTAGTTAATCTCCTTGTTTAAAATTCTAGTTATTGAGCATTGGGTAAGAGTTATTCCCCCTACTCCCTACCCTCTCCCCCCTCTCCCCTCCCTCCTCTCCAATCATCTCTTGCATCATCATTATGAGTTATTCTGTTGCTACTGTTGGTGTTCGCCCGCGCCACATCCTTGAAGAAATTGTGTGGCACAAAAGGGAAGAAGTTGCACAGATGCGCCAAGAATTGCCTTTGGCTTCTTTGCAACAACAATTAAGTACGGCTCCTGCAGTTAGAAATTTCTTAAAGGCTTTGCAGGAAAATCCTTACGTCCCTAGTGTAATTGCGGAGGTAAAAAAAGCATCTCCAAGCCGTGGCGTGCTTCGTGCTGACTTCGATCCAGTCGCGATCGCACAAGCTTACGAGCGAGGTGGAGCAGCTTGTTTGTCCGTTCTGACAGATTCCAAGTTCTTTCAGGGTAGTTTTGATAACCTACGTAATATTAGGCAAAAAGTTACATTACCACTGTTGTGTAAAGAGTTTATTATTGATATTTATCAAATTTATTACGCACGTGTGGCAGGTGCTGATGCTGTATTGTTGATAGCAGCTATCCTGACAGATGAAGAAATTCAGGATTTTGCAAGAGTTATCCACGATTTGGGAATGAAAGCTCTAGTAGAAGTTCATACCCTAGCAGAACTCGATAGAGTTCTAAAATTAGAAAACATACGCTTAATAGGTATAAACAATCGCAACCTAGAAGATTTTACACTCGATATTAGAACAACACAGGAACTCTCAGAGCAGAGGCGATCGCAATTACAAAGCTACGGTATCACTCTTGTTAGTGAGTCTGGCTTATACACACCTGCCGATTTATCATTTGTCGCTCAAGTTGGCGCTCGTGCCGTGCTTGTAGGAGAATCCTTAGTCAAACAAGCTGATGTAGAGAAAGCTGTACGGACTATATTAGCAGTGACCAGTGACAAATGACTTTTTTGATGAAAGCATTGATGATAACAAACTTCGGAGGTCCGGAAGTTTTTGTACAAAATGAGGTAGAAAAACCAACACCTGGTAAAAACCAAGTCCTAGTGAAAGTTTGTGCATCCTCAGTGAATCCGGCTGACTGTGGGGTACGTCGAGGGCTGTTTCCACCCAAAAGAGAACTCCCTGCCATTATTGGATTTGACGTTTCCGGAGTCATTGAAGCAGTTGGTGAAAACGTTCAAGATTTTAAGGTAGGTGATGAAGTTTATTACGCCATAGGACATTTTGATAATAGTGGTGCTTATGCTGAGTATAATGTAGCAAATGAATCAATTATTGCCAGAAAACCTATGAATCTGTCGCATATACAAGCGGCTAGCGTACCTGTTGCAGGTGGTACTGCATGGACTGCACTGATTGATAAGGCTAATATCAAAGTAGGCGAAACTGTACTCATTCATGGCGGTGCAGGAGGAGTTGGCTCTTTTGCCATCCAAATCGCTAAAGCAGCAGGTGCTTATGTTTATACAACTTGCGGTAGATACGATTTTGACCTTGTTAAGTCTATAGGTGCAGACACAGCAATAGACTACCACTCCGAAAACTTTATTGACATTCTCATGAGGGAAACTCATGGTGAAGGCGTTGACGTTACCTTTTCTACTGTCGCAGGCGAACTTTTAGCCCAAAGTTTAGCGGTCATCAAATCTGATGGTCGGGCTGTAACAGTCACAGGCGTACATGGCGACCTGAACTATGCGATCGCCAAAAACATTACAATTCACTTCGTACACTTAGACAATCCTCGCCCCAAACTAGATGCTTTGAGAACCTTAATCGAGCGCGATCGAATCAAACCCGTTATCGGAATGACCTTTCCCCTCGATTATGTTGCACAAGCCCATCAAAAGTTTGAAGAAGGAGATAAAGATGTACGTGGCAAGATTGTTATTCAAGTTAGTGGTTAGCAGTATTTCTACTAACCACTAACCACTAACCACTAACCAAATTAGGTACAATGACTTCTATTTCTGAACGCTTTCAATCTTTGAGAAATCACAATCAGTGCGCTTTAATTCCTTTTGTGACAGCAGGAGATCCAGATCTGGAGACAACAAAAGAGGCTTTGCGCATACTAGATAGGAATGGTGCTGACTTTATTGAATTAGGTGTTCCCTATTCCGATCCCCTTGCGGACGGTCCGGTTATTCAAGCAGCAGCAACTCGCGCTTTGTCTAGAGGAACTACACTAGAACAAGTGCTAGAATTAGTGGCAGAAGTTAGCCCTACTTTGCAAGCTCCTATTATTTTATTTACCTATTACAATCCTATTTTAAATCGGGGTATTAGGTCATTTTTAGCAGAAATAGCAAATGTTGGAGCGAAGGGCTTAGTTGTTCCAGATTTACCTTTAGAAGAAGCAGAAGAGTTAATTAATACGGCTGCTGAATTTGGAGTAGAAGTGATTTTGCTTGTAGCTCCTACAAGTTCCAAAGAGAGAATTGATGCGCTCGCGCAATCTTCAAGAGGATTTATTTATCTTGTTAGTGTCACTGGTGTAACAGGTATACGTTCTCAAATTCAAGATCGCGTGAAGCCTTTGCTAACATCCATGCGGAGCGTCAGTGATAAGCCAATCGGCGTTGGGTTTGGTATTTCCGGCTCGGAACAAGCACGTCAAGTCAAAGAATGGGGTGCAGACGCCGTTATTGTTGGTAGCGCTTTTGTAAAACGTTTAGCAACAGGCACTCCAGAAGAAGGACTCCAAGCAATTGAAGAACTTTGTAAAGAATTAAAAACAGCGATCGCGCCTGAATTGCTAGTGACTAATCGCTAACGGGCTTCCAATAACAAAATCTCTCAAAATTTCTTGTGGTGCGGGCTTCTAGCACGCCAACAATATGTAACGGGCGAGGACGCCCGTACCACGGGTGAGGACGCCTGTACCACGTACCACAAAATACATAATTCATTTCTTGGAAATCCTGAATAGTGAATTGCCTACTAATTACTAACCGCTAACAACTAACCATTAACCAACAAGGAGTTTTTCACCAGTGGTAAGCATCTCAGATAAAAACATTGCAGCATCTGTAGTTCCTGACTCTTTAGGAAGATTTGGACGTTTCGGGGGCAAATATGTACCTGAAACACTCATGCCTGCTTTAAGTGAATTAGAAGCAGCAGCAGCACAGTATCGTAATGACCCAGCTTTTCAAGCAGAATTAAACGAGTTGCTGCGCGATTATGTGGGACGCCCTAGTCCTTTATATTTTGCCGAGCGTTTGACAGCAAATTATGCTAGACCTGATGGAACAGGGCCACAAATCTACTTAAAGCGGGAAGATTTAAACCATACAGGTGCTCATAAAATTAACAATGCTTTGGGTCAGGTGTTGCTGGCTAAGCGTATGGGCAAGCAAAGAATTATTGCTGAAACAGGAGCGGGGCAGCACGGAGTGGCAACTGCTACCGTATGCGCTCGTTTTGGGTTGCAGTGCGTCATTTACATGGGCATTCAGGATATGCAACGCCAAGCCCTTAACGTATTCCGGATGAAGTTGATGGGAGCAGAGGTGCGTTCCGTTGAAGCTGGTACTGGAACTCTCAAGGATGCGACCTCTGAAGCTATCCGGGACTGGGTAACAAATGTAGAAACAACTCACTACATTTTAGGTTCTGTTGCTGGTCCTCATCCCTATCCAATGCTGGTACGCGATTTTCACGCTATTATTGGTCAAGAGACTCGCGCTCAATGTTTGGAAAAATGGGGCGGTCTTCCAGACATCCTTTTGGCTTGCGTGGGCGGTGGTTCTAATGCGATCGGACTGTTTGCTGAGTTTGTAAATGACTCATCTGTCCGGATCGTGGGAGTTGAAGCAGCAGGTGAAGGTGTTAACACGGAGAAGCATGCAGCTACTTTAACGCGGGGTCGTATCGGCGTGTTACACGGTGCTATGAGCTATGTATTGCAAGATGGCGACGGTCAGGTTGTGGAAGCACATTCCATTAGTGCTGGTTTGGACTACCCTGGTGTCGGTCCAGAACACAGTTATCTTAAGGATCTCGGTCGTGCTGAATATTACAGCGTGACTGACTCTGACGCTTTAGCTGCTTTCCAACGTTTGTCTCAGCTAGAAGGAATTATTCCAGCTTTGGAAACTTCTCATGCCATCGCATATCTTGAAACTCTTTGCCCGCAATTAAGCGGTAGCCCCCGAATAGTGATTAATTGTTCTGGTAGAGGAGATAAGGACGTGCAAACAGTTGCTAAAGTGCTCAATCCGGCTTGATACTGATTTTAGATTTTGGATTTTGGATTTTGGATTGAGAAAAAATTTCATTCAAGATCGCAAAATTGAAATTCTTCTTCGCAACTGCATTCACCAAAAACCAGAATTAATATGGTAGTCTTAACACAAGCTGTCAGTGACAATATCACCGTCTCTCCCGAATCTCTCGATTTACCTGCTTTGCTCAAGCAACTACTCGATAGGCGATCGCTTTCAGTCGAGCAAGCCTCAGCACTCATGGAAGGTTGGCTAACAGATACTATTCCTCCAGTGTTATCTGGAGCAATATTAGCAGCAATTCAAGCCAAAGGAGTCTCCACAGAAGAGTTAGTGGGTATGGCTGGTGTCCTGCAATCCCAATCATTAGGAGGAACTGGAGAAGCTCATTCTTTCCAATCCCCAATCACCAATCCCCCATCGCTTCCTGTAATTGACACTTGTGGTACCGGAGGAGATGGAGCCTCAACCTTCAACATCTCCACAGCCGTTGCTTTTGTTGTTGCAGCAGCAGGAGTAAAAGTTGCAAAGCATGGTAATCGTTCGGCGTCCAGTAAAACTGGGTCGGCTGATGTGTTAGAGGCTTTAGGTATAAATCTTAGCGCCGACCCTCAGAAAGTTAAATCCGCAGTTGATGAGGTCGGCGTAACATTCTTATTTGCTGCTGGGTGGCATCCAGCACTAAAAGCAGTTGCCGCTATGCGGAAAACACTAAAAGTGCGAACTGTTTTTAACTTGCTTGGTCCTCTAGTCAATCCCATGCGACCAACAGGGCAAATAATTGGTGTGTGTGACCCAATGCTAGTAGAAACGATTGCGAAAGCTTTGTCAGAACTTGGAACTCGCCGTGCAATTGTCGTGTACGGACGGGAAAGGTTAGATGAAGCTGGGCTAGCAGATTTAAATGACTTGGCTGTACTCAAAGATCGAACTGTCATTCCGGCGGTGCTTAGTCCCGAAGAAGTGGGTTTAACTCCTGCACCAACTGAAGCATTACGAGGTGGAGAAGTCCAGGAAAACGCTGAAATTTTAAAGGCAGTTTTACAAGGAAAAGGGACACAAGCACAGCAAGATGTTGTTGCATTAAATGCTGCACTAGCACTTTATGTAGGTGAAGCAATTGATGATGGGGCAACTGATATTGTAACAGCTTGCACAAAAGGTATTGCTCTTGCCAAAGAAGTTCTGCACAGTGGAGAAGCTTGGAAAAAGCTAGAACAACTTGCGGAATTTTTACAGTGACCAGTGACCAGTGACCAGTGACCGGTGACCAGTGACCAGTGACCAATGACCATCGATCGCTGTAAGGGCGCAAGGCGTTGCGCCCCTACTAATCACCGATCGCTAACTACTATCAAATTTAGAGGATAAACAGTCATGATTGTAGTTATTAAGAATAATACACCAGTTGAGGAAATTACTCGCATTAGTCAAGAATTGAGCGAAACTTGGGGAGTTTCTGTAGAAAAAAGTGTCGGTCATCATAAAGTTGTTCTCGGAATGATTGGTGATACTGCAACCCTTGACCCATTGATTATTCAAAATAGCAGCCCTTGGATCGAGCAAGTTTTACGAGTTGAGAAACCTTTTAAGCGGGCGAGTCGGCAATTCCGTCACGGACAACCAAGTGAGGTTGTTGTTCCTACACCCAATGGTTCTATCTACATTGGGGAGCAACATCCTATTGTATTGGTTGCTGGACCTTGCTCTGTTGAAAATGAAGCCATGATTGTGGAGACAGCTAAGCGGGTGAAGGCAGCAGGAGCCCAGTTTTTACGTGGTGGTGCTTTCAAGCCTCGTACTTCTCCTTATGCTTTTCAAGGACATGGTGAGAGTGCTCTAGAGTTATTAGCAGCAGCTCGCGAAGCAACAGGCTTGGGTATCATTACAGAAGTTATGGATGCTGCTGATTTGTCTGCGATCGCTCGTGTCGCTGATGTGGTACAAGTTGGCGCTCGCAATATGCAAAACTTTTCTCTATTGAAGAAAGTAGGCGCTCAAGATAAGCCCGTACTGCTCAAGCGAGGAATGTCTTGCACAATTGATGAGTGGCTCATGGCTGCGGAATATATTCTGGCTTCTGGAAATCCAAATGTGATTCTTTGCGAGCGTGGAATCAGAACTTTTGATTCCAAATATGTTCGCAACACCTTAGATTTGTCCGTCATTCCAGTCTTGAGACAGCTTACACATCTGCCAATCATGATCGATCCCAGTCACGGTACTGGTCAGTCTGAGTATGTTGGTTCTATGGCGTTAGCAGCTATAGCAGCAGGTACAGATTCTTTAATGATTGAAGTTCACCCCAATCCTGCTAAAGCTCTTTCTGATGGACCTCAATCTCTCACTCCTGAAAAGTTCGATCGCTTGGTTCAGGAATTGTCAGTTATTGGTAAAGTCGTTGGTCGTTGGCCTAAAGAACAGACTTTCAAACCTTCTAGAAAAGAAGTAGGAGTGATGGTATAGGAGTTGAAAGTAGGTAGGGCTAAAGCCCACCACTTTTAGGTTTTGTGCGGCATAGCCCTACCTACTACGTACATTTCAAAAATTCAATAGGAGTTTTATAATTATTCAACCAAGGTTGGATATTATTTTTCCTTGAAAATAGAAACTGCGATTGCTACCTATAAGTTAGTTAAAGGTAGCGATCGCAGTTTCTATTTTGGATTTTACCTAATAAAAATATATCTAAAAATTTGATAGATCCATCAAAAGAAATTTTATTGAAAATTTTTAAGATTTTATTTAAATTTTATATAGATAGTAGCGTTGTTTACAGTTTGATTTAATTGGATATACATCATTTAAAAATTGGTGTGATTGCATTTTACTAGACAACGCTGGACACTTTGTTAAACCTCAAAGTTCATATTTATTTGAGCGATAAAAATAAGCAGAAACTAGTAAACAAGCAGACTATTTTTGTCTGTAACGATTCCCATTGCTTCTACAATCTTTAGTTTAGAGATAGGAGAATTATTTTCAATGGCAGATGAAAACACTTCTACCCAAAATACTTCTGGTTCTGGATTTTCACAATCTCCATTTGGTCGTTTAGGCGATGCTGTAGGGACTGAGAATTTACCAGGCTTTCCCGGCGGTGGCGGTACTGAATCTGGTGGTGAGGGAGGTAATTCATTTGCTGGTGGTGGTTCACCAGTGTCGCCTTTCGATCAAATCAGATATAACATTGACCAAGCAATTTATACCGCGTTTCCTCCTGGTGGCGGTACTCCTGACGCTAACACCAGTATTGACACCAGCACGCTAAACCCATTTAATCAACCACCAGGTGGTGGCAGCCAGTCTGGTGGTGGAAACCAGTTTGGCGGTGGCACTCAAACAGGCGATGGCACTCAAACAAGTAGCGGAGAAGATCCATCTTTTGGGGGTTATAATCCGTTCGATCCCGGTTTTGGTGGCAATGTAAGCAACCAAGCCATTCAGGCTAGCAGCGGATCTGAGGGCGGTAGCACAGGCGGTTTTGGTGGCGGTAGCACAGGCGGCTCTGAGGGCGGTAGTACAGGCGGCTCTGAGGGCGATAGCACAGGCGGCTTTGGCGGCGGTAGCACAGGCGGCTTTGGCGGCGGTAGCACAGGCGGCTTTGGCGGCGATAGCACAGGCGGCTTTGGTGGCGGTAGCACAGGCGGCTTTGGTGGCGGTAGCACAGGCGGCTTTGGCGGCGGTAGCACAGGCGGCTTTGGTGGCGGTAGCACAGGCGGCTTTGGTGGCGGTGACAGTAATCAAGCTGATAGCCCTTTTGCTTCCAATCCACAAGCAAATCAAATCGATGCAACTCGTGCCGACTTAAGTAACTTTGTGACTACACAAGTCAATGGTGGAGATACTGGACTGATTGAAGAGCAAATAGCCTCTACAGTTAGTGGATTAGTGACTTCTTTAACAGGTAGTACACCATCTTTAACAGTTGAAGAAACAGTTGAAGATGAACCAGTACTAGTTTCTGAAGTCGTTACTCCTGCTGAAGACAACATTGTTATTCCAACAGGTGAAGTTATAGTAGTCAGTAACACCACAAATCAATCAGATATCATCAATAGCGGCATTGATACTTCTTCTGTTGCGACCCTCAACGAATCTGTTGCTGGTAGCAGTGTGACTTCTAATTATCCAACTCAAGAAGAGTTTCTGGCAATTCTTAACGGTGGAGATTTAAATCTTCCTGACTATTTGTCTGATGATGCAAAAGCATACATCCAAGGTCAGGTTTCAACCATTGGTGGGAATATCGGACAGTACCAAGAAACATTTGCTAGTGGTAACTCCTCTACTGATGGAAGCAATCCATTTAGTGGCGCTGATACTACCTTTGGTGGCGGTACTAACCTATTTATCTAATACCGTTTTTAGATGAAGATGCTCCCGAAAAAACTCTACCATCTGTGGCATCTCTCCTTACCCCCCTTAATCCACGCCCTTACGGGTTCGCCACTCCTCTACGAAAGGAAACCTTTCTACAAGGGTGGACTCACCACTTGCTACAAGTCGCTTAACCCGCGATGGCGCAGTGGCTCCCCCTTATCAAGGGGGGAAACAGGAAATTTATTTTCCTCCCCTTTATAAGGGGAGGTTAGTCGGGGTAAAAATAATATGCAGCTTCATATTAAATTGGTATAAAGTGACAAATTGATACAAAAATGTTGGGTTCAACCTTTTACTGACGAACCCAACATTATTCCACAAGCTACTAGCCGTTAACTTGTCTCCATTGAAAAGACCGAAGAAGAAAGTCATAAACCCAGCTAGCATTATTCTCTCTAGTGCAGAAAAATCTTTGTTCTAACAATAGGAGGATTTTTGTTTATGACAACGGCTTCAAATGTTAACACCAACGCTAGTAGCAATAGTGTGTTCCCTCAACTATCCGGTGATGTTTTAAACCGGATTCAAAAAAACCTCTCAACCTTCACTGACATTGTTAACCGGTATAAAAGCGGTAATGCAGTGACTAACGGTGACTTGGCTTTAATAACACCTGTGGTTGAGTTTGTCAACTATTTAAACAGTACTGGTCGTGGAACTGCTAGTGGCAACACAGTGGTTAATGGTACTAGTGTACCTAGTACTAGCAGCCCAGTCACAAGCAGTGGCAGTGTTGTTCCTTTACAATCTCCTAATGATGTAATGAAGTTGATAGAGGCTGACATTACAAATTTTTACAACACTGTCAACCGGAATTCTGGTATTGGCGGTAACAATCAGCTTCCGCAATCTGCTGCTGATGTCTTCAAACTCTTACAGAATGACATTGCATACAGTAGCAACATCAATCAACTCCAAGCTACTAACAGCCCATTAGTTGGTGGTACAAATACTAACACAATTGTCTGATAAGGCTAGGGGATCTTGATACAACAGTAGACTTGACAAACATCCTCTAACACTCACGCTCTAAGGATAAAAGAAGAAAGTTGCTCATTGGGTTTGTTTTGAGACGTTATACAACAGTTATTCTGTTTGCGTCTGAGACAAACCTATTTTTCGATCGCGTTAGTATGTTGTATCTTGAATTACCCCTTCCCACCAGGAGATTACCCAAATATGTAGTAGGGTGGGCAGTGCCTACAAAGATCGGTAATTTTAGAGTGGAAAGGGAGTAAGAACATCAAAAAAATAGGCAATTTTACCGAAAAAAATATTCTTGTGTTTTTTGTATTGTTCTTTATTGGCATTTTTTACATTTAAATAAAAAAACAATAAAGATATCTAAAGAATAGGCAATCTTATCGAAAAATAACTTATTGCTGTTTGTCTTGTAAGTCCGTAGATTTTAATTAGCTAATGTTGACTGAAGTAAAAAAAACAAGTCACAATGTGCGTTACCGGTTGTATCTACCTTTACTCATAGTGTTTCTCTTGCGTGAATAATTATATGCTGAAGACTTACTATTCTCTAAGAAACTCAACAAAAAGTCTAGTCTCATTTGACTAAATTTTTAGCGATCGCAGCGCGTTTTTTATGTCTCATAACTTTGTACATTGATATTACACGAGCAGTCAATCTAGCAACAAGATTCTTGCGATTCGCATTCAAACAGTTCAAATTCTTAATTAATGCAGGAAATGCTGGGTTAAACCCATTGTAAGGGTCACCCAACAAGCTTTCAAGAGCTACTAGCCAATAATCCCTGCTCTCAAGAAACTCTCACAGCGAGCTTGATAAGCAGGATCGACTTTTTTATCTTTTATATTCTACGAGATTTTGGTTCCAAAAATTAGGAGGATTATTGTTAATGGCAACGTCTACTACTGATATTCTCACACCGGGTACTCCCTCAACTGATGTAACTTACAACACATCTTCGAGCACTTCTAGCGGTTCACTCCCTAGCACTTTTGGTTCTAGCGTTACTTTGTCTGGTGACAGCACTTGGAGTTCGAGTACTAGCAATAATTCTTTTGCTGGTGCTGAAAACAACCCATATGCTGGTGGTGGTGGCTCTGCTTATGCAAGTCTTGGCAACACGGTTGTTGGTGACAATCAGTGGATTATCGGTAAAGAAACCACACCAGAGAGATTTTCAAAAGTGATAAATTATACAACCGAAGAAATAGTTGACTCAGTTATTGTTAAGCTGAGCAACAGACTTTCTGAGAGTGGCATTACGACTTCTTCAACTGGTGGAAACCCCTTTGCTGGTGGAAATAACCCCTTTGGTAGTACTAATGCCCCAGCTCTCGATTTCTTGAAGCAGGTATATGGTGTAAACTTTCCCATACCTGACTCAGCCTCAAATTTCTTGACATCAGTATACGGGCAAACCTTACCTGGTGGTTCTAGCAACCCATTTCCCACTACTGGTACTGGAACTTCCGGTACTGGTGGTAGCAATCCGATTGCTGGTACTGGAACTTCCGGTACTAGTACTAGCAATCCGATTGCTGGTGCTGGAACTTCCGGTACTAGTACTAGCAATCCATTTGCTGGTGCTGGAACTTCCGGTACTGGTGGTAGCATACCTCAACAGCCCTCTTTTGATATCACACAAGTTATTTTTGGTGAAAGCTTATCATCTGGAAGTAGTGGCAGATCCTCCTCTGAAACTCTCAGAATTGTCCAAGATGGTTTGTTAAACTTCACGAAAACAGTCAATTCTGCTGTAGGTAAAAAACTTTTTAGTGGTAACAACACGCCTCTAAAATCCCCTTCAGATTTATTGACGCTTTACAAGAATGACATCATCAGTGCCAATACCGGTATCAATACTGTCAATGACCTTGCTGGTGGTGGAGAAGATCCTTACCAAAACTTGGCTGGTGGTAGTGGTTCTCAGGCTGTTCAGCCACCTTCTGATATTTTGTACACCGTTCTTGGTGGTTTGTTACCCTTCAGTGGTACTGACAACATTTTCAATACTCCTGATGGCAGCATACCTATTGGTTACGGCAATAAGGACTTTGGAAGTGACAGCGCAGTTATCGGTAATGCCAACTGGAATTATGGGAAATCCAATGCAAGCATCGGTAATGCCAACTGGAATTGGGATTTTACCAAAGACAACGCGACTATTGGTAATGGTAACTGGTATTTAGACTCTAGCCAGAACAACAGAACTTTGGGTAATGGTAACTGGTACTGGGAGTCAACGGCTAACAACAATACCTTGGGTAACGGTAACTGGAACTTTGGAAATAACAATACCACCCTTGGAAACGGTAACTGGGACTTCGGTAGTAATAACACAATCATTGGTAATGGTAATAGGGTCTTCACCAGCAACAGCATTGTGATTGGTAATGGTAACTGGTCTGTTATTATTGACAAATCCTCTACTGATGGGGGCGATTTCCTTGGCAAGTTGGATAATCTAGTATTGTCATTGGGAATTAAGGACGGCGCTGATAATCTGGTAAATTCCTTAATTGGCAGATTCGGTGGTGCGTTTGAACCACTGACAGGTGAGTTAACTGAAGGCGGTCGCAAGACTTACGATAAGCTTTTCTACTCTGATAATAGTAGTGCGATCGCGGCTGCACCTAGCCCATAATTTATCATTCACCTTTTTAACAAATTCCTTTCGTAGTTTGTAGCAGTCACTTGGCATTCGTCCTGTGACTGCTTTTTGTGTTACCTCATCAACTTAGAAGCAGGCATTGTTATAGGTGATGCAGTATCAAGCAACAGTGTTTTCACGTCTTGATTGCCAAAGCCATAAGTTTTTTACTATACTTTAAGCTATTAAGTATTACTTTTGTCAATCCCTTACCAGAAAATAGCTCTAACTAGCTAAATTTTAACTGGTTAAGTTTTGAAAAAGTATTTTCAGCGCCTCTCAGGGCAAGGTATAAAGTTAAAAGGAGTTTGTTTGCAGGCAAAAGAGGTTAAGGAAAAACTAAAATTTCTCATAAGTGAGGCATCTTTAATAGACCCTAACTTAGCAAAAAGGTTAGATGAAATAAGGCGTTGGATTAAGGACACAAAAGATGGTTCTTTGAATACTAAAAAGTTAGTAATGGCTTTTTTGTTGGAGGCGATCGAAGATTCTGAAGTTTGGCTTCAACTTAAAGTACAAACTCCTGAAGTTTGTCAATTAGATTTAGCTAGAATGACTGCGCCAGTCAGATATTGGTACAGCTATTTATTTCCCAAATGGTTAAATGAAGCGGACTCAAAATTGTATATTTGGAAACAAAAAATGATGGCTGGTGAGTTTAACCAGGAAGATGTCGAATTATTAGCTAAGATAGTTAATGAAATTAAAAGTCGTCAAGGAACTGTTTTGCAGCGTTACGTAGCCGATCTTTCAATGGCTACAGATTTAATTGTTAGTAGTAGTCAGGAGAAACCCCTTTGTGTTCAACTTACTAGCCTTTCTGAAGAATTCACTGAGATTAAATATCAGGATTGGAAAAATACTTTACGTGAATGGGGTATAGAACGAGGATTATTTTTAAGTTTTCATCCTGGTGAACCGGAATTTATTAAACAGTTAGTGAATATTACCTTATACAACAGTAATAATCTTAAAATAGGGAGCTATCTAAAATTCAGTGTACCCTCGTAAGTTCCTTCTGTTTAAGTATATTTTTTTAACTCAACAGTTTTTTCATAAATTATTATGGTTACTGAAAGACAAAATTACAATCGAGATAAATTATCAAAAGTACTTCAGGCTGTGGAAAAAGCCCAAAAATTACAAGATGACCGAATTGAGTTCGGCTTAGATCATGTCAACCTCTATGTGGATGACGTGGAGGGCGATTGGTTGGAGACATGGGATGAGGATGAAGAAGCTGAAGTCACACCTACAGAAAGTTCAGACCACTAATTTTGGCACTATATCTTATACAGTTGCTCAAATGCTCGGATTGACGCCATAGTAAAATTTAGAGGTCAACGACTTCTCTTGGTGCGTAGACGACGGCAGTATAGTCTGAGCAATAGGAGCGTTTTATGTTTTCCCTAACGAATTTTGCCATTACAAGCAAAATTTACGAAAGTGCCAATTCTCTTGTATATAGAGGGGTCAGAAAACAAACGGAAGCAGCCGTCGTCCTTAAACTTCTCAAGCAAGACTATCCTACCCCGGCAGAACTTACTCGCTACAAACAGGAATATAAAATTATTCGTTCTCTCAATGCAGAAGGTATTATTCGGGCTTATGAATTACAGGAGTATCAAAGAACCTTCTTCATTGTGTTTGAAGACTTTGGTGGAGAATCCTTACAAAAACTCATGCAGGAGTCACCGCAAAAGTATTGCCCAATGTCTTTGAATGAATTCTTACGCCTTGCCATACAAATTACAGAAATTCTCGGCAAGATTCATACTGCTAATATTATTCACAAAGATATTAACCCTAGCAATATTGTTCTCAATCCAGATTCAGGGATTGTTAAAATTATAGACTTTGGCATTTCTACTCAGTTTAGTCGTACAGATCCAAGTTTTCAACATCCAAATGTTATAGAAGGCACTTTAGCATATATGTCGCCGGAACAAACGGGAAGGATGAACAGAATGTTGGATTATCGCACCGATTTTTACTCTCTCGGTGTGACTTTCTATGAATTGCTAACAGGACAATTGCCATTTGTCACTACTGATGTGCTGGAATTAGTACACTGTCATATTGCTAAACAGCCCATTCAGCCGCATGAGGTGAATAAAGATATTCCCTCAATGGTTTCAAGTATAGTTATGAAGTTGATGGCGAAGAATGCTGAAGAACGCTATCAAAGTACCTGGGGAATTAAAGCTGACTTAGAAGAATGTTTGGCACAATTACAAGCATCGGGAAATATTGTACAATTTGCCCCTGGTTGTCGAGATGTTTCTGACAAATTTTACATTCCGCAAAAACTGTATGGTAGGGAACAAGAAGTAGAAACTTTGCTGACAGCGTTTATGCGCGTAGCGTCTGGGGAGGAGCAACCCTCTCCATTACAAAATAAAATCGAAATGATGTTAGTCACGGGGAGTTCCGGTATTGGGAAATCAGCACTGGTACAAGAAATTTATAAACCGATTACCCAAAAGCGAGGTTACTTTATTTCTGGTAAATTTGACCAATTTCGGCGCAACATTCCCTACAGTGCGATAGTAGACGCCTTAGTTGGATTAGTGCGACAGCTACTGACTGAAGATGAAGCTTCTTTGCAACAATGGCGTTCAAAACTCTTAGCAGCTTTGGGTATGAATGCCCAAATTGTTATTGATGTTATCCCAGAAGTAGAATTGATTATTGGTAAACAACCAAAAGTGCCAGAATTAGGAGCAACGGAATCTCAAAATCGTTTTAATTTAGTCTTTCAAAACTTCATTAGAGTGTTTTGCTCTCAAGAGCATCCTTTAGTTATCTTTCTAGACGATCTACAATGGGTAGACTCGGCAACTCTGAAATTAATTGAGTTGATGGTAGCAGATAGAAATACACAGTATTTGTTTTTAATAGGAGCTTATCGAGACAAGGAAGTAGAGATAAGAGGGGGTACTTCTTTACATCCGTTAGCGATCGCTCTGGAAAATTGGCAAAGAGCAGGGGTTGGAATTCATTCTATAAATTTACAGCCTTTGCAAATCGATGCGATCGCACAACTTATAAGCGAAACTTTACATAGTGATGGAGAAGCCAGTTTATCTTTAGCAAAATTGGTCTTGCGAAAAACGGATGGAAATCCTTTCTTTGTCAACGAGTTTCTCAAGACATTATATACAGAAAACCTGATTACTCTCACCCTGCAGTTGTCACAAATTGCATCATCTCAGACTACTATTCAAAATCAAAAGCTTAAATGGAATTGGGATTTGACTCAAATTGAAGCTCAAGACATCACCGATAACGTGGTAGATTTGATGATTGGCAAAGTCAAAAAACTACCTCAATCTACACAACAAATTATAAGTTTAGCTGCTTGTATAGGTGCTGAATTTGATTTAAATACCCTCTCCATAATTTGTGAAAAATCTCCCGAAGACTTATCTTTCGCTCTAATAGCAGCATTGGAATCGGGTTTAATATTACATACATCAGAATTAGACGAACAATTAATAGTTCAAAATTATAAATTTTTACACGATCGCGTACAACAAGCTGCATACGCCTTAATAGATGAATCGCAAAAGCAAGCAGTTCATTTACAAATAGGTCGCAATTTATTAAAAAACTCACAACACAAACTTTCAGAAAAGCTATTTGAGATTGTAGATCATCTCAATCTTGGCTGTGTAAATACCCCACCCGCGCTACCGCGCACCCTCCCCTTGGTAAGGGGAGGGTTGGTAAATACCCCACCCGCGCTACCGCGCACCCTCCCCTTGGTAAGGGGAGGGTTAGGGAGGGGTGTATTATATGAGGAAAAAAATGAAATTGCGAAATTAAACTTAATGGCAGGTCAAAAAGCAAAAACAGCAACTGCTTATGTTGCTGCTGCTAAGTACTTAAGTAAAGGAATGGAATTGTTGGCAGAGGATAGTTGGCAAATAGACTATGACCTTACACTAGCTTTGTATGTCGAAGCCACAGAAGTTGCATTTCTTTGCGGAGATTTTAAACAGATGGAACAATTAGCCTCTGTTGTGTTGCAGCAAGCGAAGTTACTATTGGAGAAAGTAAAAGTTTATCAAATTAAGATCCAAGCTTGTGTTACCCAAGTCAAACTACAAGAAGCAGTTAAAATTGCCCTACCAGTTCTCAAGTTATTAGGGATAAGCTTTCTAAAGTTACCAAGCAAGTGGAATATTTGTTTGGGTTTGCTAAGGATTAAATTAGCTTTGGCTGGAAAACGTATTGAGCAATTAAGCGATTTGCCACCCATGACCGATCCTTACAAGCTAGCAGCTTTACGTATGCTATCGAGCATATTTTCTGCTATCTATTTTGCTGTTCCAGAAATGTTACCACTGGTTGTGTTTCAACAAGTCAGTTTATCAGTTAAATATGGCAATGCACCGGGTTCTGCTCATGCTTATGCCAATTACGGTTTAGTTTTATGTGGAATAGTTGGTGATGTTGAGTCGGGATATCAATTTGGTCAACTTGCTGTAAATCTCATGGAGAGATTTCATCTTAAAGAATTTAAAGCAAAAATATGGGGAGTCTTTAATACTTTTATCAGACATTGGAAGGAACATATGCGAGAATCTATTGTTCCCTTCTTAGAATGCTATCAAAGTGGGGTAGATACAGGAGATCTATTATATGCTTCTTTTGGCATACGTAATTATTTCGTGCATTCCTACTTTACAGGTAAAGAACTCAGCGTACTCAAACAGGAGACGATCGCTTATCGAGAAGCTGTCATACAACTCAAACAAAAAAATGCTTTAAAAATTTATGATTCTTATTTCCAAGTCATTTTGAAATTAATGGATTCACCAGAAAACCATTCTAACTTAACTGGCGAGACAAGCAGTCTAGACGAAATGTTGCATTTTTTTATTCAATCTAATGAAAGGTATGCAACATTGACTTTGTATATACATAAATTAGTTTTAGCTTATTTATTTGCTAATTATAAAGAAGCTGTTGAAATTGCAACAAATGCAGAAAATTATTTAAATGGTGCGACAGGAGCAATACTAGTTCCCATATTTCATTTCTATGATTCTTTAGCTAAACTTGCTGTCTATCCTTCCCTCCCTAAGTCAGAACAAAAGTGCTTTTTGAAAAATTTATGTAACAATCAGAAAAAAATGAAAAAATGGGCAGATTTCGCCCCCATGAACTACCTACATAAATTTTATCTAGTAGAAGCTGAGAAAGCGAGAGTTTTGGGTCAATTTCTCAAAGCAGAAATCTTTTACGAACGAGCCATTCAAGGTGCTAGGAACAACGAGTACATTCAAGAAGAAGCATTAGCTTATGAATTAGCAGCAAAATTTTATCTTGGGTGTGATAAAGAGAAATTTGCCCAAACTTATATGAAAGAGGCGCATTATTGCTATATGCGTTGGGGAGCGATCGCAAAATCTATAGATTTGGAAACGAGATATCCTCAATTGTTTACAAGTTCTCCCATAGCTCATTCAAATCGAACAAATAATCTGGAAAATTCTACTATCACAACTGGTAGTAGTTCTAAAGAAGCTTTAGACTTGGCTACAGTAATGAAAGCTTCCCAAGCAATTTCTGGTGAAATTGTGCTGGAGAAATTACTTGATTCTTTAATGAAGATATTAATTGAAAATGCGGGAGCACAAAAAGGTTTTCTCATTTTACATTCACAAGCAGAGATAGGAAGTGAGGGAGAATGGACAATTCAAGCATTGGGCGAGGTGAAGTCAGAAGCAGAGCAAAATGCCTGTATAACAACAATTTTGCCATCAATGCCTCTGGAAAATAACCTGCCCTTATCTATTGTTAATTATGTCATTCGGACTCAAGAAAGCGTTGTTTTGAATGATGCGATTTCTGAAGATAGTTTTACGACAGAACCTTACATTCAAGCACATCAAACGAAGTCAATTCTATGCGCTCCGCTCATTAATGCTGGGAAACTCATAGGGATTTTGTATTTAGAAAATAATTTAACTGTTGGCGCATTTACACAACAACGATTGGAAGTTTTGAACTTATTATCTTCACAAGCAGCGATTTCTATTGAAAACGCTAACCTCTACAATCAGTTAGAGGATTACAGCCGGATGCTAGAACAAAAAGTAGAACAACGTACCGCCGAACTTGCAGAAGCGACTCATAAAGCGCAAACAGCCAACCAAGCCAAAAGTGCCTTTTTAGCAAATATGAGTCACGAGTTGCGGACTCCTCTTAATGCGATTCTGGGTTTTTCCCAATTAATCGGTCGTTCGACTCAGATACTACCAGAACACCAAGAAAATCTGAAGATTATTACTCGAAGTGGAGAACACCTACTGACTCTTATTAACCAAGTTTTGGATTTGTCGAAGATTGAGGCGGGACGTATATCTCTCAATGAAACATCCTTTGATTTGTACCGACTTCTAGCCGATTTAAAAGATATGTTTCAACTCAAAGCGGAGAATCAGGGATTGCAGTTGTTGTTCGAGCGATCGCAAAATGTCCCCCAATATATCCAAACCGATGAGGTAAAATTACGTCAAGTCCTGATAAATCTCCTTTCTAATGCCATTAAGTTTACCAAAAAAGGAAGCGTGACAGTGAGAGTGAAAGAGGGATTGGGTACTGGGGAACTCGGGGCCCCCTCTGGGGATAAGGGGCAATGGGGACTGGGGACTGGAGAAGATAATTCCCAATCGCCAATCGCCAATCGCCAATCGCCAATCGCCAATCCCCGATCCCCAATTACCTTTGAAGTAGAAGATACGGGAATGGGTATTGCACCCGATGAATTAGATAAACTTTTTGAAGCATTCGTGCAAACAAGGACAGGCGAACAATCTCAGGAAGGAACGGGGTTAGGATTGGCTATAGCACGCTCCTTTGTGCAACTGATGGGGGGCGAAATGATAGTGAAATCCGAATTAGGACGTGGGAGTCGCTTCAAATTTTATATTCGAGCTTATTGGGTGAAACCTGCTGAAATTCAGGAAAAACAACCAAAGCGTCGCGTTATTGCACTGGAAGCTAACCAACCGCGCTATCGAATTTTAGTAGTCGATGACGGTTGGGAGAATCGCCAGTTGATGATGAAACTACTGTCACCTTTGGGTTTTGAGGTAGAACAGGCGAGTAATGGGTTGGATGCGATCGCGCTTTGGGAACAAACAAAGCCACACTTAATTTTTATGGATATACGAATGCCTATAATGGATGGAATGGAAGCAACCCAACGCATTCGAGGAAGCAATCAAAGCGAACAAACAGCAATTATTGCTTTGAGTGCAAGTGTGTTAGAGGACAGGCGCAACGCCATTCTAGCTGCTGGTTGTAACGATTTTATTTACAAACCCTTTGTAGAAGAAGACATTTTTGAAGCCATACACAAACATATGGGTGTACGCTTTGTATATGAAGAGATTACTGTAACTTCTCAGCCAGAGCAAACCGAAGCAAATGCTTTAACTACTGATAGTCTAGCTGAGTTACCTCTTAATTTAATTGCTCAGTTGCACTCCTGTATCCTAAATCTTGAAGTAGAATCCGTACAGCAATGCATTTCTCAGATCGAGCAATTAAATCGACCTCTAGCCCAAGCTTTAACAGTGCTAGTTAATAATTTTCAGTACGAGCAGTTGTTAGAACTCACACAACCTTGGGTTAATGAGGGTGAGTAATATCATCTCTCTATAATCAGACTATACTTTAAAAAAGGTTCGTAGCCAAGTATAGAAAATGGCCCAATGCTTATAAATTCGTAGAAATTCCTTGATAAATAAATCTTTACAAAAGCCTGTGACGCTTACATATTATAGTTTGCAAATCGTGACGCGAGAAAAGAAGGGAACAGCTCCCACGAGTATAGTCCCTTCTCCACCGAAATCAAACACCCCATCGGAATGAACTGAAGGTAGGTGTGATACATACCCCTTATTTTTTGTTATTTGAGGGGCATTATAACTCCATTCTAGCTCTGTATAATCACCCTCAACACCACGCTCAACACGCCACCCAATACGAGTGGCAAAGCGTTCATATGCCTTTTCAAGGCGATTCATTAATAGTTTATCCCGATCGTTAAAATCATTTTGAAGTAGGCGTAAGTCCTGGATTTTCTTGAAGTCCTGTGTTATTAGAGTTGTCAAGTCAAGACCTTCTTTTTTGATTTCTTCCCAAAAAATCTCCTTTTGCAAACTAAAACCAAAAATATTATCAGAATTTTTTAGCCATTTTTTGTTAATTTCTTTTAAGTCATGACAAGAAATTTTATTGATATTAGATATGTGTAAATTGCTTACTTCTTCATATTTTCCTTCAGCAATATAGGACATTAAATAATATGTTTTTTCATTGGCTTCACGCCAATTTTTATTTACCAGTAAATTGTCTAGTTCATCGTAAAGGTGTTGTTTGAAAGATTCAAATACACTTAAATAAGTTTTATCTTTAGTTTGTAGTAATTCCATAAATTCGAGATGTAAAGATACAACAATTTCTTTCGATAGAAGTTTTGGTTCAATATTGGGGTTAAATAGTGGGCTGATGACAGCATTATCTTTCTCTTTCACCTTGGTTTTAAGATTATTTAGAGTATCAAAAGCTTTTTGATAAACTTCAATAGCTTTTTTATTTTCTTTGTTTTGTTTGTATAAAATTCCTTCAGTTTTCAATCTAAGAATCTCGACTTGTAAACCTTCTTTTAAAAAATTGTCATCGATTAATTTTATTTTACTCAGATAAGTTTTGGCTTCTTTAAGATTAGTTTTAGCTTCTTCAAAATTTTTTTCTTTATTTAAATTATGTTCACTTAAATGTAAATTTGCATACGCTATACCAGCATAAAGAACTTGTAGCTGGCTATTATGATTTCGTATATTAACAGATTGACTAGCTTGTGAAAGCAGTTCTTTGGCTTCATCATTATAACCCTTATCTTTGAGTTTTCCTGCTAGTTGAGTCAGAGTTCCGACGTTTTTAAGATATTGTTGAGTTCTTGTAAGTTGCTTCGCGAAAGCGTATGCTAGAACTCCTAAAGTTCCTGCTACTGACAAAGTTATAGCTAAAACAACCCCACCGATACGTATCCGTTGTCGTGCTTTCTGATTCGCTTCACTTAGTACCAAATTCCTTTTCTCTACTGCTTCCTTATCCTTCCTCTCACGTTCTAATTGAGCTTCTTTTTCCAATGCCGCGATCGCTTCTTCTTTCTCCTTGGCTTGGCTTGCTGCTAAGAACTCCCTATCCTGATAATTTAAGCTTTTATCAGACGCCCATAATAGCGCATCATGTAACGCCTTCCCCCGCAATAAACGCGATTCATCCTTACCATCAGAAGCAACCCAAAAACGAAAATTTTCAGAGTAAGGGCGTAAATTCCTCAACTGAGTTTCAATCCAATCTCGGTCAAAGATTTCTCTATAAATAGGATTATAAACTTTTAACTTATTCTGTTGTCTAACAACCAATCCTGATAGCTGTAGTTCGCTTTGTTCTAATGTGTCATCTGCTATCACTTCAGCTTGTTCTTCTGAATGTCGAATTTGTTGATATAATTCCAATAAATATCCAGCACGTTGCTCGTCTCGCAAAATTCTGTCACGAATAGTCCTCAAATGCTCTGGTTCATCTTGTGACTCCCAATTTTCAATGATACGCGATCGCACGACTTGTTCGACGTTCCTTGGATTATCTTGAAAAGACTCCTCCACCATAAATTGACAAAGCTTTTGCGTTAGAAACGGTTGTCCGCCCGTCCAATGTAAGATATCCTTCATCACTCTATGAGAATCAGGATACCTTTTCTGCAACCCCTTTTCTAAAGGCTCAACTTCATGTAGTTGAAAACCCTTGATACTAATAGCTTTCCCAATATTAAATGGTGTGCGTTTTTTATCTTCTATCAAATTACTTGGCGATGCGACTCCTAACAAACAGAAGGTGAGGCGATTGTAATTAGGATTATCCACACGTTGATTGTAACAAGAACGAATAAAAGCAAAAAAATCATCAGTGGGAAAGTTGAGACTGAGGACGCTATCGATCTCATCTATGAAAATCACTATATTTTCTTGAATCTCAACAAGCAATATTTCTTCTAAAAACTTGCGAAATCGCGTCACCAGAGAATTTAATTGGTTCTGTCCCCACCAATCCCCAAAATCCACATCCAATCCAAAGCTATCAATCAGAGTATCAATCAAATCTGCATACCATTGTTCTGGTGGGACGTTTTGAATACCTCCAGCAGAAAGGTCAATAGCCGCGCACTCTACACCCAAATCTCTCAATCGGCGCATGGTTCTGACGCGCAAACTGGACTTTCCACTTTGTCTAGAATTGAGGACGTAACAAAACTTTCCTGCTGTTAGCCCTTCATACAATTCGCCATCGGCTTCTCTAGTGACGTAGGTTGTGGCTTCTTCGGGAAGACTTCCAGAAAATCGGTATTCGTCAAACATAGCTCACCTACCGCAAACGCTCAGAAAAGTACTGACGATATAAATCGTAACTGGGAACGCAATCATTGCCAGACAGTTTTACTAACCCCAAGCTATGCAGTTTAAACCCAACTTCTGCATCCAGTCGCACGGGTTCATTTGCCATCACCACTTTATGATATGCTTCTTCTAACTTCTGATTATGCTGTAAATTCCACAATTGCTGTCGTAAATGGTCGCTAAAAATTCCTTGTTCTGTTGGTGCAAGTTTCACTAGTTCCTCTAGGGTAACTTGCTGGCTTTTGAGGTTGGCTAAAGCCTGCTGTATAAAATAAGGATGTCCTCCAACCAAATCCATAAGTTGAGTTAACCCTTGTTCGTTAACTTCATATCCCTTAGCCAGAGTTTCTACCTGCTGTCTGCTAAATTCTGGTAAATCTATGGGTATGCCAACATTAAACGGTGAATGATTGGTGTCTAAAGTTGGATAAGCTTCTGTGGAATGAACTACCACCAACCGCAACTTCTTCCAAATATTCCCTATCTTATCTCCTTGTTTGGCATTTTCGTACCAACTCCGCAATAACAAGCAGAATTGAGGAAATATTTCGGGGTGTTCAAACAGTCGTTCAAAATTATCTATAGCAAAGACTAGGGGAGTTTCTATAACTGATAGTAAATATTTTTGGAAATAACGAGTACAATTTTTGTTTAATCCATAAACATCTTGCCAGTATTTCTCTAAATTAGCTTCCCAATCTAAACTATCGGAAACATCAACACACAGCCATTGGAGAAATGTTTTTAGATCGTTGAGGATGCAGTCATCAGCTAGCTTCAAATCTAATTTCGCTGTTTTATATCCCTGCTGTCTGGCATAATTCAGCAAGTTCTCTAATAGTAAAGTCTTGCCCATTCTTTGCGGTGCTTTAATCCGAATTAACTCCCCTGGCTGCACGATGGATTTATAGCATTTTTCCTCAATGGGCGATCGCTCGATATAGATTGCAGTTGGTTCTGTTGTAGAGTCACCAGAATTGTGAGGCATATCCGAATTCCAAAAAGCTTGTCTTTTCAAAACTGGTATCGACCCTTGTGACAGGTCTTCCATTTGAACGGCAACCAAACCTTCCTCATAAGCTCTTACAATACAACTACTATCGTATCCTAACCCATCATAAAACCCAATCGCAAAGACAATAGCTGCGCGATCGCCAATAGATTGATTCATACCAATCGCATAATTAATGTGTTGGCTAATTTCATGAGCGGATTTTTCTGAATAACAAGCATTGAGGACTACACAGTTTACATATTCTCTGTGCAACTTAAACAAAGCAGCTAGCCCTTGTGGTGTTATGGGTTTGTGGTTCCCAGAGTCATCTTCCAAGACTAAGCAACCATCTGACGTACCGTGACCGCAAAAATGGACGATGTGGGGTTGTTCTTCTGCCAATGCCCTACGGATATCTTGAGGACGTACAGCAGTTCTAATTCTAATCTCAAACTGCTCCCGCCGGATCGCCCTACGTATCGCGTCCTCAATCTCCCGAATTTCCTTATCCAAGCGTAAACCGTCTGGAATAGCAGTGAGAATTAGTATTTTGCGGCTAGTGGCAGTGTTACCATTCATCAATTTCTAGATGCTGAGGTTACTCTAATGTTTAATATTTTATAAGTACCAGTCAAGTTTAGTTATGCAGTCTCGCGATTGGGCTTTTGGCATTCATAGCGATTAACACCCCACAGACTGATATTGACCTGATTAAACAACGCTATAAAGACGCACTTACGCCAGAGGAACAACCATGACAGAACAAACCGTTTTTGAAGAAAGCAGTGGCAACGTCTTTGCTGACCTTGGTTTGGAGGAGGCAGAAGAGCTTTTCACGCGAGGAAAGATCGGAATTCAGGTTCTTCGCCTGTTAAAACAACGTAATTTGAAACAACGGGAAATTAGTAAATTGCTTGGCATTCCCCAGCCAGAAGTATCGTATTTGATGCGAGGAGAGTTTCAACGGTTTAGTGAAGGGAAACTTCTTACGTTCCTCAAACACCTCGATACCGAAATTACTTTGCATCTTCGCCCCCGTAATGCAGGAAACCAAACGGGTGAAACCGTTGTATCGCTATAGAGTAGGATAAATTTCTGTAGGCAGAATTGGGTGAATATTTCGGGATGTTCTTTATAGCGATTTCCATGTGTGTGAGGTACAGTAAGAAGGCGAGGAGCGGGACTCATCTACCAAGAAACTGGTCAAAAAAATACTTTTACAACTAATATATACGTGAAAATAGAGCATACACTGAAGTTTCGATGATCCGACCAACAAAACCCGAAGATGCAGAAGCGTTGATTGCCGTAGCAAACACAATCGGTTTCGAGCCGCATGAACTCGATAAACTCAGCAAAATGCTGACTGACTACTTCGCCAACAACGACAGCGATCGCTTCTGGATTGTTGATGACGATGACGAAGACGGAGTAGTAGGGGTCGCCTACTGCGAGCCTGAACCCATGACTGATGGGACGTGGAACTTACAATTGATTGCCATTCGCCCCGACCATCAGGGACAGGGACGCGGTGGAAAACTGCTGCACTATGTTGAAGAAACTTTGAAAGCACGCGGTGGACGCATGCTACTGGTGGAAACGTTAGCAAGCTTCGATCGCACGCAAAAGTTCTACGTGAAGTGCGGCTTTGAGGAGGAGGCTCGCATCCGGGACTTCTACACAGCAGGTGCTGATAAGGTTGTGTTTCGTAAAGTGTTGAATGCACCTAGTTGATAAAGATGTTATTAACAGTCGGTTCTTACCACTGCTAAAACCCGACTTCTGTGCAGTACCATTGGGCTAAAGTGGGCTTACCACAGATGAGCGAAAAACTGACATAGATAGAAATAGCCATAAGAATGTAAGTTGCAGCCAGCAAAATTAGAAGTTTTCGATTTGTCAGCCGTTGGAAAAATTTTAGTCCAAACGTACTACCTCCTATTGCACCAAAAATTCCACCAATTGGTGCGAGAATAATCATCATAAATAAAACTGGTAACGAGCCAAGACCCCCGCCTTTTCCCCATGATTGCACGAGTCCGGGTACGGAGTAGGTTGGCATCATACAGACAAGCATTGTTCCAAAGAAGCAACCAAAGATTGCAGGAGTCATTATTTGATTAATACAACGTTTAATTAACCCAACGATTAAACCAATAATAGAACCAATCGCCAATGAAATAATTACACCCAATATAGTACTAATAATCAAATTTGGCAGAATGTAATTAAAGATGAGAGTGAAATTCAATTTCAGCATAAAATTTCAAATATTAAGAATAGTAACTCTTTTTCAAAGTTTTGAGTAAATCGTCAAGATATCACAGATAAATGGCTAATTATATATCATGTTCTGACAGAATTCCTTTTCCAGAGGTCATTCAAGATGATAACTAATCGCAAGAATTGGCATAGACTATTATGGTTAACGAGTTTTTTAGTTGCTACAGGAGCGTGGGCTAACCTCGAAGGTTATGCTTTGGCTCAAAGTGGGGGAACGCTCACAGTGAACGCGGGAGCCTTGGTCACTAATCCTGACATAGTACCAAGAGCGATCGGTACTGGCTCTGATAATGTTGGCTCTATCTCCCTGGGATTTCCTAATTCTCTACCTATAACGAGTACTGGCTCTGATAACGTTGGCTCTATCTCCCTGGGATTTCCTAATTCTCTACCTGTAACGAGTGGTGGTAATATCAGCATTAATGCTGGCTCTATCTTCGTAACACCTGTTGATTCTGTACCTAGTACTAATGGTGGTAGTATCACTATTGATGCTGTTTCTATTTTGCTGACGCCTCCTAATTCTGGACTCGGAACGAGTGGTGGCAATATCATTATTAAGACAGACAATATCATTCTACGTCGCGTGCCTGAAAAATCTTCTTTATTAGGTTTGTTAGCTTTTGCAGTTGTTGGTGCAGCTTATATGTACAAGCGCAAACAAAAAGTTATGTGAATAAAACGCTCGCGCTCTGAAACATGAAAGCTCTAAGATTTTTAAGATTCAAACCTATAATCTTTTTATGTCAGGTATTTTTAATTACTATTTTTATAGTTTCTTGCTACAGTTCAAAGAAAACTAGCAATAACACAATTATAGGAGCTAATAGTAAACTGAACCTAGAATGTGTTAAAAAATATAGTGGAAAAACCGATTATTTTCCCAAAAAGGTCAGTGTTGATTATGCAAAAGGTTTTGTAGTGGAATACCATAAAAATTATAAAATTGTTACAGTAAAAAATTCATGGCAAAATGCAAATACTATATTTCAATACGTCCTTGTACAATGCGGTACTCCAGTTCCAAAAGGATTTAAAGAATCACAAATTATTCAAATCCCTATAAATACCATTGTTTCGCTTTCTACGACTCATTTACCTCATTTAGATAAGTTAGGAGTTGTAGATAAACTTCTTGGAGTCAGCGATACAAGTACAGTCAATACCACTAGCGTTATTGAAAAAATTAAAGCTAATAAATTAGTCAAATTAGGAATTGATAATAGTCTAAACATAGAAAAAATATTAGAATTAAACCCAGATTTAGTAACGACATATGGAGTCGGCAATCCAAGCATTGATAGTTATCCCAGACTTGTAGAAGCAGGTTTAAAGGTAGCTATTAACGCTGATTATATGGAATCATCTCCATTAGGACGAGCCGAATGGATAAAATTCACATCTCTATTTTTTAATCGTGAAGCTAAAGCAGAAGAAATTTTTGACGAAATTGCAAAACAATATCAAGCAATTTCAGCCAAAGCTAAAGCAGCAAAAAATCGTCCAACTGTATTTGTCGGATTTAACTCAAAAGGAACTTGGTATATGCCAGGAGGTAACAGTTATGTAGCACAATATTTTGCTGACGCTGGTGCAAATTATCTTTGGCAAGACAATAAATCATCAGGAACTTTACCATTATCCTTGGAACAAGTGTTTGAACGTGCTACCAATGCCGATTATTGGTTAAATGGGAGTTTATATTGGAAAACCAAAAAAGATTTACTTGCTGAAGACAACCGCTATGCAGATTTTAAAGCTATCAAAAATGGAAATCTCTACAATAATAATGCTCGTCTTAACTCGAGTGGTGGTAACGATTATTGGGAAAGTGGAATCAGCAATCCCCATATAGTCCTATCCGATATCATTAAAATTCTACATCCAGAAGTTTTAAGCGATCGCAAGTTAGTCTACTATCGCAAGCTTTTCTAATGTTTTCAGAGCCCCGACTTCTCAAAGAAGTCGGGGCTCTAACACATTCTTCCGTGGTTTAGTCGTTGACGACTCCAATATCAATCAGACGAAGATTTTGTTGATTAAGCTCTTTCCATTTTCACACATAGCATGACTTTTCGCTTTTAAAGGATGTTTGTAAAGTTTCAATTCGTACTTGCCTTGGCGAATAGAATTCGCACGGCAAGTGCTAGCAGTGCAACGCACTACCTCAGCTATACAGGAATCGGATTTTTAATCAATATCAGCTTAAGAGAAAATTTAAGAGCAAACTATTAACTTTCTCAGGCTGGTCAAGCTGCATCCAGTGGCTCGCGCCCTCTATTCGTTCGTAATTCCACGCTCCAGAAACATGTTGAGCCGATAGAAGCATCTGTGCTTCGGTTAAATACGCATCTCTGCTGCTCCAAACTCCCAGCACTGAGGCTTGGACATTTGGGAGTAACCCTTTCTCTTGAAGCCATTGCTCAGGAGCAACATTTGCTCGATACCAGTTCAAAGCTGCTGTTAACGCTCCCGGTCGTTGGAGATCTTTGAGCCACTTAGATATCTCTGGATGATGATTAAACAAGTCACGAAAGAGCTTCCAATCCTCACGAGTCAGTAACTCTTCAGCGATTTCGCGAAACTGAAACAGCAACATATACCATGACTTTTCTCGCTGCTCCATCCCTGTTTTGAAGAAAGTCGCCGGATGTCCTACGGAAAGAGCAACTAGGCGATCGACCCGCTCTGGATAAAGGGCGGCGAGCGTCCAACTCACTGCACTACCCCAGTCATGACCCACAACATGAGTGCGCTCAATACCTAATTGGTCAAGTATTCCAATTACATCTTCAACAATGAGTTGCAATTTGTAAGACTCTGGCTCTGCTGGCTTGTCAGACTCACCAAACCCACGTAAATCTGGAGCGATGACATGCATCCCCTCTTTAGCAAGAGCTGGAATCTGATGTCGCCAGAGGTATGAAGAATCTGGAAATCCGTGCAGAAGCAAAACTGGTAATCCGTTTCCCTCTTCTAGAACGTGGAAGTTCAAATGTCCCATCTGAATTTGCTTAGATGGCATAGCTAGCAATCTCCTCAAATTGTGTTCCTACTGATTTAACTACAATTGCCCTACTCATAAAACCACAACTACTGAAAGTTCAAAGCTATATCATTCTGCAATTCTGCAATTACACTACTATATTACTTATGACTGACGGGATTCCTTGCGATTCCAAAACCGGAGTTGCTTACCCAAACTTCCAAAAAACCTTTGTGGCACAATGATGGACAACTTTACCCGAACGGGCAGAGCGATACGGCTGTATAGCCGTTAGCTTTGCGATCGCACCAAAAAACAGATCCTTGGCTTAAACTTTGAATTCGATCTCGAAACCAACATAGTTTCTTTGCGAGTACAGGAAACAGATTGCGTAAATGTATTTCATGTCGAAAAAGAGCGTGAAGCAGTTGAGTGTTGGCTGGATGAATTCTTTGGTTTTCCAGTAGAAGTGAAGCAAAATCTCGAAACGGGATTTCCAGATGATACTGTGTCTCCCGGTCCAACCATCATTAGCACAGCAACACTAGAAGCAATTGCCTCATGGTATCCCGGACTCGATGTTGAAGAAGTTCGTTCGCGTTTTCGCTCCAATATTGAAATTTCAGGTGTCCCTGCTTTTTGGGAAGATCGGCTTTTTACAGAAGCAGAGGGGACGGTTAATTTCCAGATTGGGGATGTACAGTTTATGGGTATTAACCCTTGTCAGCGCTGTGTTGTAATTACTCGTGATTCCAAAACTGGAGTTGCTTACCCAAACTTCCAAAAAACCTTTGTGGCACAACGACGGACAAGTTTACCCGCATGGGCAGAGCGAACGCGATTCAACCACTTCTACCGCTTGGCAATCAATACGCGGCTACCTGTTACCGAAGAAGGAAAAACAATTTGCATTGGTGATGAACTCAGAATTGACTCATAGCTGCAAGTGAGGCAAGCTGTAAAAAGTACGAAGTAGGTGGGGTAGTTCATAGTGCAAATGTGTTTATCGTATATCTATAGCAATCCTAGATCGTATGTGAGAAAATACTACTTCCCTATTCAGTATCAATATCATCTAAGTAATAATCGTCTTTATGGCTATAATACTTGAAAAAAGGTAAAATAGAAGCGTTAAATATTTAACATTATATTTTGGAAATGAATTCAGTACTTTCTCATAAATCATTTAGGATTGCTATAAAATCAAAAAGAACTTTTATAATTTAGAGAAACTAGCTATGCAATATCAAGTTTTTATTGAAAGTCATCCAGAAAAAAAATTCATCGCTTCCGTTGTCGGTATCCCCAACACTACAGTCGAAGGTAGCACAAAGGAAGAAGCCATAGCGCTTGCCAAAGCTTCTTTAGAAACCAAACTGGCGTCAGGTGAGTTAGTGACAATTGAGGTAGATCAAAAGCGCGAGCACCAAGAAACAGATCCTTGGCTCAAACATATGGGTATTTTTGCCTCAGACCCAACATTTGACGATTTTTTGGCAGAAGTTGCGTCTTATCGTCAGCAAGTAGATGAGAAAGAATTTTCTGAATGACTTGCTACATAATGGATACAGATCATCTCAGTCTCTACGAACGCGCTCATCCTCAAGTCTGTGCTCGCATTCTTCAGACGCGACAGCATTCTTCAGATATGCTGTTTACAACAGTGGTGAGCCTTGAAGAACAATATGCTGGACGGATAGCTCAGATTCGCAAAGCTACGACATCTCAAGCATTGGTTGGGGCATATGAGAAATTAAAGCAAACCTTTGTTCTTTTTTCGGAATTAGAGATTTTGGAGTACGACCTCACTGCAGATCGATATTTTCGAGAATTTAGAAAAGCAGGGATTCGGATTGGTACTTTAGATTTACGAATTGCTGCAATTACCCTTGCTTCAGGCGGTATTTTGTTAAGTAGAAATTTGCAAGACTTTGAGAAAGTACCAGGGTTAATTATTCAAGATTGGTCAGTGCCGCTAAATTAACGTGAGTTCGACGAACAAAAAAGCTTAGAAAGCTTGCTTTTATTGTATGACAAACGACAAGTAGTGTCTTCCGTAATTCGTCAGAGTTTTTTTACAAATCTTTACAATCGGGATTTTGGGGACAGTTAATTTTTAGATTGAAGATGTACGGTTTATGGGGTGCAAGGCTGTAAGGTAATTGTCAAGAGACTTTGAGAAGATGCTTGAAAGAAAAACTGATTTGAGCCTCGTTGCTTTTCAGGAAAGGCAGCAACAATTAGCTTAATGTTAGATTTTCGTTGTCGTTTAACAATACCTAAATCTTGATTTTCACCGAGCAGCAAAATACTTAACTGGGTTTGTTGCTTTACCTTTTTGATGAGCAACGTAAAAATGATAAAGACCACGATAAATTATCTCTAAAGAAATGGAGTCAAAGGGTAACGACAGCTCATCAGCAGGCGATTCTTGGCGTACATCTAATTAACTTTAAGTATTAATACTCTCAGGACTGGTTTTCAAAAAATTTTTAATCATTTTAGCGATTTGATACTTACTTGCAGAACCAGAACTATAAACATAAGTTAAAGGTAAAATTTCAACCGAATTTAATACAAAAACAACTCGATAGACAATACTTTCTTCGCTATCAGTATTTTCCACATTCACATCAACAATTTCATCTAATTCATACTGAATAACTAGGTTCCCAAAAATTCCAAACCATCTGCTACGAATTAAAGTCATAAGATTGGCTTCTTTATCGAAAGAGCAGATTATAGACGGACTACTAGTTATAATTAATAAAGATAGCACCCCCAAAAAAAGACTTATTCCCACACCAAAGTAACCAATATCTCTATCATCCTCTTGAAATACCAGGGATGTTTGTAACGATTCAGCTAGAAAAGTTTCTATTGTAGAGATGACAGATTGATATTTTTCAGATTCACCTTTACTGTAGTCAACAGTTCGAAAAGTAATATTATCTGTGTTATTTATTAGGATAACTTGATATTTATAAGATACTTTACCCTCTTTATCAGTCTCTGTTTTCCTTTCTAATTTAACTCCTTGTAAATCAGCTATTATTTTTTTCAGTTTTTCATAACCAAACCAGTTAAATTCAACTACTTCACAAACAGGATGTGGAATGTTATTATTTATAAAAGGTTTATTTAGGATTGAACGGGTACAATTAAGTTGTACAATAGGTGTGTACCACCAGGAAAAAACTAAAAAAAAGCTTGCAAGTCCTACAAAAAATATCCCTATCAATTGAGATAGTGTTGGCGGAACTTTTAAAATGAGTTTAGTTAAAGTTTGCTCAGAAGAGTTTGAAGTTTGACGATGAATACAACAAAATATTACTCCAAAAATTATTAAGAATAAAATTGTGAGTAACAAAAACTTAAAATCAATTTGCATAGATAAAAAGTATCACCTTGTCATTTTTGTTAAAGTTTAAGCTAAAAAATCTGTCTTAGCCAGTGCCGCGCCAGTGTGTTGCCTAGCATTGGCTCCCAAAACCCTTGCCAATACTTCTAAAATTTAACGCCGACTGAACTTTACCTTTAGCCCATCGCGAGGACGAGAGAACGGGAGCACAACTCGCTCTAGATTTTGCCCTGGAAGTAACTCCCATGTATAATCGCGAACTAACAAAGCAGCAAACAACTTCATTTCTAATCTGGCAAACTCTTTACCCAAACATTCTCGTATACCGCCACCAAATGGAATGTGACTGAAGACTTTTTGTTTATCTTCCGATCGCTCTGATGAAAAACGCTCTGGGTCAAATCGCTCTGGGTGCGTGTAAATCTGACGATCTTGATGTGTCTCAGGAATCTGATAATACACATCCCAACCCTGTGGAATTAAATAACCACCGAACTCACAAGACTCCAAAACTTTCCGCGAGCCGCTCCGAACCACAGGCGGTACAATTCGTAACACCTCTTTCAGCACTTGCTCCAGGTAAGTCATTTGCTTCAAGGTTGCTTGAGTCAATTGAGTTGGAAATCCAAGTTGCGCTTGTTCTGCACGCACGGTTTCGAGTACTTTTGGATGTTGCGCCAGTAATAGACACAACGAAGTTAATGCTGATGTCAGTGTTTCGTGTCCCGCAATCAACATTCCCAAAACATTGTCTTTGATGTCTGCTCGGCTGAGTGCATTGCCTTCTTCGTCTTTTGCCACTAATAAAATACTCAAAACATCTTGCTGGTTTGAAGGATGCTGTTGGCGTCCATCGATTAAGCGATCGAAGCGCTCGAGCAATTCTTCCCGCGCTCGAACTGCTCGAGCGAACTTGCTAAGCGGAAACCTAACTGGAATCGTCAAAAGCCCTTCACTCCAATCTTCGTAAACTTTTTCTAACGACTCGTTCGCCGCAGTACTTACCCCCACAAACAAACGACAAGCAATATCGAGGGTATATTTTTTCAACTCTTCATACCAAGTCAGCGTTCCCATTTGTTCCCACTTTTGCAAGTACCGATGGGTCATTTCTTCCATTGTGACTGCATAGTTTTCTAAAGCTCTTGGCTGGAAAGCTTGAAACAGTTGACGGCGCAGTACTTGATGAGCGATTCCTGTCTGCACGCCAATTGATTTTGCACCCAGTAGAATCTCAAAATTTGGCGTATTCGTCATTTCCAATTTCTGCCCGTCATTAGAGAAAAGAAACCGCGCCGCATCGGCTCCTATCAAGGCAATAGTTGGACGACCAAAAAGATGGGTTTTGAAGATGTTACCATGCTGCTGTTGTCGTTTAGCAATAAAGCCTTCTGGATCGCGTAGGTAAGCGATGGATTCACCGATCGCAGGTAAACCTAATCGACCAGGGGGTAGTGAGAACTTTGGCTGATTTGAAACACTGGTCATGCTTTTCTCGTAATTGAGCGAGATTTTCGATGCGAAGGGCGCAAGGCATTGCGCCCCTACATCTTTTTCGGAGAGGTCTAATAGCTCTCTCACTTCTTACCTATGCGTACTCTGCGTCTGGTGTGGTTAAATAAATGACTTTTGAACCGCAGAGTACGCTCCAGAGCGCAGAGGAGAAAGATGAGGAATTGCCACCTAAATCAAAATTTTATAAGTCACCTTGCCAGGGCTAGCTAATTGCATCTAGCAAAAACAATCCAACATCTTTATGCAATCCTACATTATGCTGGGGACAACTAGAGGAGTGCAAGCATCGCGGACAACCAGATTCACAACCGCACTCCGCAGCCAGCGCATACGCCTTCGCTGCAAATTTGGGTAATTGATGAAATATAGCTTCCGTTGCACCGTTCCCACCATCACAAGTGTCAAAAAAGTAAGCAACCGTACCCGTAGCTTGAGGAGTCACGACACCATCAACATCCAGACTCGAAGACAAAACCACTAGCGGTACAGCTTTTATTATCTGATGCTGAATGCTGTGGAGTGCTGTAAACTCAGGGGCGCAAGTCCATAATTCCCGATATTGCTCTGGAATACCGTTTCCATGCGTGTCGGCGATCTTTTTCTTCTCGTTTGCGATCTGTGCAGCGAGTGCCTTTTGCAAAGGTTGATTCACTTCTACAAGTACGCTGGGTGCTTGATACTGGGTTGTATAGGGCTGCTCAAATGCGACTTCTGATATGAGGTTGGTTATTTCAGCTGAACGCAAACGACTTTTGCAGCAAGAGCAAACTGTACCTTCCAATGGTTTGCGGTAGTTAGCACATCTTGCAGAAACACAAGTCATTCCATAGGTACGCTTCATCTGTCGGTAGCCAGTGACGAGTGTTGTAATTTCTCCCCAAACTAATGTCAGTCGCAACTTACCTTCTGGAATTGATGTCTGAATGATTTTTGGTTCTGCTAACTTTGAAAGTGGTTTGATATGCAGATCGGATTCGGCTTCGGTTAATAAGTCCCTATCTTTCTCCACTCGTTCTAATATTGCTTCTCCCCGTTCTTCGTCTAAACTTTTTGAGCGATAAGCAACTAATTCTCCACTTTCGTCTTGTAAGGTGTAGATAGCTTGGGGAAAAACTTCTCGGTGCGCCAGAGAAAGAGACATTGTTTCTAAAATTTCTCTGGTGTAAGAGTCGATTAACGAGATGGATTTTTGGGAACTGCTTCTGAGGTTAATGTCTTTATGAGGATAACCCTGTCCCCAAAGCCTACCGTTGCTACTGAGAAAAAGTTTGTTTTGTTGCATTAAGGAATCAGCAATTGCACCAGAGGCTTTACCAAAGCGATCGCTCAATTCTTGTAAAGCAATGCTACTTTCTATACAACCGCATTCCAAGTGCTTACCTAAAATTGTTGGGTAATCTGGATTAAAAGCAGCACTTTCCACTTCTCCCAATAGCAATTGCTCGCAATGCTTTGCGTAAAAGACATCAATGGGATTTTGAGCAAGTGGCAGAAAAATGACAAGCCCGTGTTGCTTGCGTCCCGCTCTTCCCACACGTTGCCAAAAAGACATTAAGCTACCCGGAAAACCACGGATGAGGCAACAATCAAGTTCGGGAATGTCGATTCCCGCTTCCAAAGCTGAGGTAGAAATAATAACTTTGATTTGCCCCTTTTGTAATTTCTGAATTATATTTTGTCTGCGATCGCCTGTCAAAGAACTGTGAAAGACTGCTACCTTAGTTGCCAGATAACTTAAACCTTGACGTTGAGTTTCCCGTTGAATGAGTCCTAACAAACTTTTGACAGAGGCTCTAGAATTGCAGAAGACAATTCCGCTCAAATCGTGTTGCAACCAAGAAATGATGATTTTACACGCATCGGGATTGGCAGCACTGCTCGGAGCAAGACATAATAAAGTACGTCCGGCGCGATCGGCACCACTACGTTCAATTAAGTGCAGTCTTTGGGGTTGATGAGTTCTTCCGCTAAATCTTAGCGCCATTTCAGTGGGATTGCCAATGGTAGCACTAGAACAGATAAACTGAATCTTGCTGGAGTTACCGCCAACAGCATCTACAGCCAGTCGCAAGCGTCTTATGAGATTGGCAAAGTGAGCGCCAAATGCACCAATATAGGTGTGAGACTCATCTATAACTACCCAGCGTAACTGTCGCAAGAACTGACGCCAAGGTTCTCCTTCATCTCGCCGTCGCGTGTTGTAAAGATAGTGGTGCAACAGATCGGGGCTAACAGCTAGGATGTTAGGAGGATTGGGAATGAATAAGCGCTGTCTCTCTTCTTTGGGCGTATCTCCCGTCATCAATCCAATTTTGACACTGCTTGGCATTGACTTCACTAACTGATGTAGCTTTCGCATTTGGTCTAATGCCAATGCCTTAAGTGGGAAAATATACAGTGCTGTCGTTTTAGGTTGCTTTAGGCAAGATTCTAAGATAGCTAGGTTGTAGCACAGCGTTTTTCCAGATGCTGTGGGAGTTACGAGGCTCAGGTCAAACCCCGATCGCAATTTGACAAGTGCTTCTAACTGATGGGAGTATAGATAGGTGATGCCGTTGTTGTGAAGAGCTTGGCGTAAAGACAGGGGTAGATCCTTTGGGATGGGGTGGAGAAGACCTGGTGAACCTGGTGTGATATCTGCTGTTACTAAAGCAAGAGATAATTCTTGAGCGATCGCACGAAATGCCAATTGTGGAATTTGTTGGATTTGCTCGTTAATAACTGCTAGATCGCTGCCATTGGCTTCTTCATGAGATGATGTAGAAGAAGCCAACGTTGTATGACTTGGTTGGATGATACCTTTGGCTAGTGCATCCTCCCAATCAGCAAACTGAGTTGGGTTGACTTCCTCCAGAAATTTGACAATCAACCGCTTACCTAACACAGCCATCACTTCCCCCACCCCATACTCTGGAGAGTAAATATGCTTACTTGGAGCAAGCCACTCAGGTGGTTCCGGTACTGCTCGAGCAGCGCGGAGTATAGCAGCGTAATCAGTCGGGCGATCGTGCGTCATAAACTACTTTAAAGAGCTAACACCGAGTCCTGAGTTTCCATTCCTCGAAGGATATCTGGCTGTTCCTCAACCATTGTAGTGCGATCGCAAACAACATCGTTGGCTTCCAAGTTAGGTAGTTCTTCTATTAATTCACCATGCTCTCGGAACCAACTGATTTGCCAAGGAGAAATCGATTTATTTTGGAAGAGCAAGCGAACTGCTAGTTGCGATCCAGCCCAACCTCCCCGCACTGATAGTTTGAAAATTTTATGGTCTTTTAACTCTAAAACCCGCTTTCCACCTTCCTTTGGAGTGTAACAAACCACTTCTGCATAACTTGTATCTTCATCAGCCCATTGCCATTCCAGGGCTTCACCATCCAAAGTAGACTGACTAACAAGCATTCGTTTATTGCTCAAGAGGAGATGACTTGTAAGAGCAGGACGCTCCAACCAGTGTCCTTCATTAAGGGTTAAAATTCTTCGTCCGGGAAGAAAATGCACGTTGAGTAAATCAAAGGCGTGTTCGTTAGCCCATTCTTTAAAGGAGATACTTTCTCGACCCAACCACCGGATTAGTTCTTGCTTGTTGTTGTACAAATCGCACAACCCAAACTCACTCAGCGCCGAGATTAACTCTAGTCGGGATTGAGCTGTGTTTTCGTCCATTCCTCTTGTCATCCAGTCATAAAAGACAGCAAAGTGTGGCTCATTTAAGTAACGTACTTCTGTAGGGATTGTTGCTAGTATCTTGTGAAAATGCTCTTGCAGTTTATGCAAGAACTCCTCAAAAGCCATCGAACCACTTTTTTCTCCGTCCGCTTCTTCTAAGATAGTTCTTGCTTCATCATGGCTGTATCCTAGCTCTAACAAATAAGGAAACAGTTTTTCAACATCAATTAGCCCACGCTCATCAAGTTCAACAGATTGAAAGTGTTTTGCGAGAAACTTTCGGCTGTTAGCGTTTTGCTTAAGAACTTCAGATAATTCCCGTGCAATATCCTTTCCTGTCAGATGAGTTGGTCCCATTAAGACATAGGGTGGATTGTTGTTGACCTTTCCAATTATCCACTTGTAAAGCCCTTCACTAATGACTCTCGGGTCTATCCACGGTAAAGCTCTATTATTCAAAGGTAGCGATAGAGTCCGACGGTACTTTAATTCTTTTCTCTGAATGAGGAGATCGGAAAACAGAGGTGCATGACGTAGTACCAAAGTTTCTGCTTCTTGAGAACGCACGGAAGTTTCTGCGATCGCTAAGAGCTTACCCAGTCTACTCTCTTCAGGACAAGCCGGAGCTACCCATGCTAAGCGATGAATCTCCGTTTCTCTGGTAAATTTCAAAAAAGAGTGAGTGAGCTGTTTAACTTGAGATAAGTCTGCTGGTGCGATCAACATAACAGCAGCTTCACAATTTTGAAATACTTCTCTAACCGCTTCTAAAGAAGTTGAGTTATCCGGTGTCAATTCAACTTCTTCTGAAGTTGTAGGAACACTCAGCACATCAGACGGTTTCAAAACGTGTATTTGAAACGATCCTGATGATTTTCCTAACAAATGGATAAATTGCTTGGCCGGTGCATATTCTGACTCTGATACAAAAACGACTATTTTTTTTAACGACATATACGCTCCCCGTTTTTTATTTGGTAAATGCATATTTTAAATACTGACTTATCATAGGGTAAAAAGTATTTTATGACAAGATTTTACAATTTTTCATTATGAGTATTTTGAAAGTCCTAAAAGTAGGAAATGTTAGTTCTCTTATTTTGAATTTTAGATTTTAGATTGAGAAAACCTTACTGAAGCAGATAGCATTAGCTTCTACCACAAGATAGAAAAATAGTGAAAAATATATAAAACCTACTTTACCTACAAAACCTACTTTACACACTTTTTCTTTAAGCCCTTACATATGCGTATTGTCAAAAAAAGTGAAGTGTTATCAGACATGGGAGTTGTGTCAGAATAAGTTAAAGATTACATGAAGAATATTCACATAATCTTTAAAAAACTTCTTCGCTATTTGTTCGTAATTGGGAAGTTGTGCTTCAGTCATTTTTAACAGGTCTGTTACTGGTTAGATAGTTTTTAGGTTACAACACTTGTCAAAAGACAATTTGTCAAACTTACAGGATTTGAAAATACTATTGCAATCCGTTCGATTTCAGTAATTTTACAGTTACACTTATTGTGATTTCAATGACAAAATATTGAGACAAGCACTTGATAGGATAATAAAGTAATAAAAGACACTCATAAAAGTGTCCAAAAAAATGCCGTAGGGTGGGCAGTGCCCACCGAAAGCTTCATTAGGTAGGGCTAAAGCCCACCGTTCCCATATTGAGAAGGTGCAAGATGTCAGAAAAGACACTTATAAAAGTGTCCAAAAAAATGCCGTAGGGTGGGCAATGCCCACCGAAAGCCTCAGTGGTGGGCATTGCCTACTTGTATTTTATCAATTAAGTAGGATTGCTATAACACTTGATAGGATAATAAAGCCATGGGGACAATTATAAAAGTGTCCAAAAAAGCGGGAGGAATTCAGGAATTTAGTAACGATTGATGTTTTTGATTATCAAGTGCGTGCTACTAAATCACTTGAAACAACCATGACCACCCCGAAAGAATCATCTGCTCGCTTCCGTTCCGCTACAGAATTTCCCAAAACTGTCGAAAGCTTACCTCACTCTGAAGCAAATAAATTGTACGAAGAGATGCGTGATTGTTTGATTTTCACAAATCGCAGCCGAGCGCAACTTATCAGAAGAAACGAAGAATACAAACAGTCCGCTATTCGGGTAAAAACAGATTTAGAACGCCTACAAAGCATGATTAGTCAACTCAAACAGGAGAAAGAACAGCTTGCTGAGAACAACCGACAGATTGTATCAGAGTTGGAACGCGAACTCTCCTCAATGGTAGGACAGATGGATCGACTTTCAGAAGCTTTTGATTCTGTTTCGGATGTTGAAAATGCAGAGCAAGTGTATTGGGGTACTCTAGCCTCTCCTAGCCGTTTTATGAAATTTTTAAAAGCAATCAAAACAATAGTCATATGGTGGCGCGAGGACAAAGGAGTGGACGAAAAGGTAAACAAACTGTCCTTAACTTCTTCATCTCGCTTTGCCAATAATGTCGATCCTAACGAGCAAAGGGAAAAACCGCAAATGTACACAGATCCCGCTTCGATTGGACGAAATCTTTTAGATAAATAGGTAGGGAAAACTCATGGGAAAAAAACGAATCGCTCAACTTGTAGAGCAACTGAAAGATAACCAACAAGTGGAATTACAGAATGCAGCTGCCATATATACAGTTGCAACTGTTGCTGTTAACGAACTTTGGCAGCAGGAGTCTCAAGTCACTGAATCGGCTGTCGCAACTTTACCTAGCGTACAACAAAAAATTGATAAGGCGCAGTTGCTCGAACAATATGGTTCTTACAATGCTTGTCGTAAAGCAGCTAAAAAACGAGGAATTAAATTTTCTCGCACTCCTGGTTGGAAGCAACTAGCAGCTGCATTTAACTACGCGCAAACATTTCAACAAATTATTACAGCTTATGTAGAAGCACATCCAGAGCCAGGACTTAAAGGAACTACATTTGAGATAAGTATGAAATAATCTACCATTCAAAAAACTACACTTACCAACCATGAAAAATGAAGAACGACTCACTGCTACAATCGTGCCTTTTTATCTTGCAGAACAGCCAGATATAGCAGGGCGAATGATTCATGAAATATGGGGTTGGGATTTTGATGAATTGGAATACAATCACGATTATATCCAATGGTTATTCCCCATAAATGAGAAAAGCGCTTTTAATCCCTACGCGCCTGTTCTTAATAATGAAGTTATTCAAAGATTTCAGACTGACTCTCGCCTTCAGCAAAACTTGTTACAGTCTTTCAATATTATGTTGAAGTTTTACGGGTTAGAAGGCAATATGGAGAGCGATCGCTATATTGTGACGAAAGCACAAAACTACAAAATTCGCGCCAAAGAGTGGATAAACTTTGGAAACCATAACTATCTTCGCATCACTCGCATTCTTAAGTGCTTAATGACATTAGGATGTGAAAGTTATGCACGAGCATTTTACCAATGTTTACAACAAATTTATAAAGAGGAAACTCAAGCGATCGCTCATAAGACTTTTCAGTTTTGGACGGATGCCGCTTGTTCTTAAAAAAGAAGATTATAGCAATTTTTTTTCTTAGTTTACCTAATTCTTGTGGGGTGGGCGTCCTCGCCCGCCCTCTTTCATGTACGGGCGTCCCCGCCCGTACCACAAGAGTATGGGTTGGCAAGCTAGACTTTGCGATTGAAAGATTTGTTATCAAAAGGGTTATTGTTACAACCTGTAATAAAAATCAATATTTGTAGACTTAGAATCAGTAGTGTGGGCATTGCCTACCAAAAGACTTGGTGGTGGGCAATGCCCACACTACAAGTATACTACAAGCATACACGCGAGAATATCTGGCGTGTCGGTTTCCTAGTGTAATAACCGCACCTTAACGAACGGACACCACGACAGTTAAAAAGATGAGAAGTGCTTAACATTTCGTTACCCTAGAAACATCAAGAGGGGTAAAGCAAAACCTCCATATCAAAATCAAAGGTGAACGACATGAATGGCACAATTCGCGTTGGCAACCTCTTCGGGATTCCCTTCTACATCCATCCATCTTGGTTTTTTGTTCTGGGCTTAGTTACTTTAAGCTACAGCAGTGGATTAGCAGCACAATTCCCGCAGTTGGGTGCAGCCTTAGCTGTCATACTGGGATTGCTGACAGCACTGTTATTATTTAGCTCTGTTGTAGCTCATGAATTGGGACATAGCTTTGTCGCTCTTCGCCAAGGAATAGATGTCAAATCAATTACACTCTTTATATTTGGCGGATTGGCAAGCTTAGAAAAAGAGTCGGAAACTCCTGCAGAGGCTTTTTGGGTTGCAATTGCAGGTCCTCTGGTGAGCTTACTGGTATTCGGTATACTGACAGGTGTTGGGATTGCGATAAGCTGGGTACAGCTTGCGCCAAGGGCGATCGCACCTTCTGGACCACTCGCTGCAATACTTGGCGTTCTCGCTTCTGTAAACTTAGCATTAGCACTCTTTAACCTAATACCGGGCTTACCTCTAGATGGTGGAAATATATTAAAAGCTCTTGTGTGGAAGATTACGGGAAATCCTTATCAGGGTGTTGTTTTTGCCAGTCGAGTTGGTCAAATCTTTGGTTGGATTGCTATAGCTTCCGGTCTACTCCCACTCTTGTTATCTGGTAGCTTTGCAAACTTCTGGAACTTGCTAGTCGGTTTCTTCTTACTGCAAAATGCAGGTAATGCCGCTCAATTTGCTAGAGTACAAGAGAAACTCACAGGTCTAACGGCTGCGGATGCAGTCACCACTGACAGTCCAATTGTCTGTGCTCATCTTACATTACGAGAGTTTGCTGACGAACGTATCTTGGGCTGGCAAAAATGGAATCGTTTCTTAGTGACAGATGACAACGGACAGCTTGTAGGAGCAGTATCTATCGATAATTTGAGAGCCATCCCAACAGCACTGTGGTCAGAAACTCGAATCGAAGAAGTTATGCGACCAATCGAACAGTTGGTAACGGTGAAATCTGACCAATCATTAATGGATGCAGTACAACTGCTAGAACAAAGAAAGTTATCTACACTTGCTGTTATCCGCGACAATGGCGTGCTTGTGGGACTTTTAGAAAAAGCTTCAGTTCTTAACTTACTTTACAAAAAAGCCCAAGCGAACGCTGCATAATCAGTTTGGATAATTCAACGGTAAAAGCCTAGTTTTCTAGAAAAGCTAGGCTTTTGCTTTCTTATACTATGGCGTTGAACGATGGCTAACTAAGAATTTTTTTGAGCAAAATATGCAGCTAATTTCTCTGGTGCTAAAGCTAATTGAGCCACACCTTCATAATTATCCCAATGTTAGTAATTGCTGCGGCATATCAACTAACAATCGTCGAGTTGTCAACCATTGTCGCCCAAGTAAAACTTCAGATAAACCTTTGCCAACGTGAACGGGAATATCGTATGCAGTACCATCAAGTTTAATCTTACCTGCGTAAATATCAAATCTAGAATTCCCCCGTGCAGTTTGCATCCTTTGTCGGTCAACATAAATCCAACCAAATCCATCTATATCTTGCTTGTCCACCGCCAACCAGTACGAGAAACCGGTGTCAAATAAAGCTTCAATTTGTAGCTCTAATCCCTGGCTATCAATAAGTGCTATCTCAAAAAATAACGCATCCTCATCACCAAATCTACCTGAAAGTGTCATATCGTACCGCAAACCCCTGTTTCATTAATTCGGAAAGTGTGGTGTATCTTGCCTGGGTGCTTTTCATGACACTTATGCCAAGCAGCTTCCAAATCTTTATCAATAAAATAATCACCACTATCGGGTTCAACTGTAACATACCAGTTGTAATGACTTTCTATAAATTCTGCTTTGACTTTATCAAAAATGGGTTTACAACGTTGATAAAATTCCTCACCCTCCGCTTCCCACTCAGCAAATTGTTCTTCTGTCCATTGGATTTCAGGGAAAATGCGTCCTCGACGCACGGTACGAGTCGTTTTAGTTTCAGTCATGGTTGGTCACACTCATTCGTAACACTTATATTTTCACCTATTTACACCAATTACTGCTCAAATAAAACACGAGTGTTTTTTATTACAATATAGTGATTGAGGTTAGATATCCCGTTCAAAGGCGGGGCAACAATTGTATCCGTATCAAAGCAACATTTCAAGTAAAACGAACGTTCGGAATTATACGACCCGGTGCAGCAGTTTTGATATCACAATGGAATAAAAGTAAAATCACACAAAACAGCTGGATATTAAACGGATAATTACTGGCACGTTGTGTTGGTAGAGAAAAATCGTAAATCGAATGGTGACTTTTAGTCTATAAATATAGCGTAAAGTCATACATATATCAAACAGACAAAATTAGCCAAAACTCTTGTCTTGAAGTCTTTCTATAAAATTATCTATTTCGCTTTTAGAATCTAATATTTCCCTTCCATCCTCTGCCTTTCTTCTTGTCAGTAATTCAACGGTGGTGTGTAATAACCGCACCTTAACGAACGGACACCACGACAGTTGAAAAGATGAGAAGTGCTTAACATTTCGTTACCATAGAAGCATCAAGAGGGGTAAAGCAAAACCTCCATATCAAAATCAAAGGTGAACGACATGAATGGCACAATTCGCGTTGGCAACCTCTTCGGGATTCCCTTCTACATCCATCCATCTTGGTTTTTTGTCCTGGGCTTAGTTACTTTAAGCTACAGCAGTGGATTAGCAGCGCAGTTCCCGCAGTTGGGTGCAGCATTAGCTGTTGTACTTGGGTTGCTGACAGCACTGTTATTATTTAGCTCTGTTGTAGCTCATGAATTGGGACATAGCTTTGTCGCTCTTCGCCAAGGAATAGATGTCAAATCAATTACACTCTTTATATTTGGCGGATTGGCAAGCTTAGAAAAAGAGTCGGAAACTCCTGCAGAGGCTTTTTGGGTTGCAATTGCAGGTCCTCTGGTGAGCTTACTGGTATTCGGTATACTGACAGGTGTTGGGATTGCGATAAGCTGGGTACAGCTTGCGCCAAGGGCGATCGCACCTTCTGGACCACTCGCTGCAATACTTGGCGTTCTCGCTTCTGTAAACTTAGCATTAGCACTCTTTAACCTAATACCGGGCTTACCTCTAGATGGTGGAAATATATTAAAAGCTCTTGTGTGGAAGATTACAGGAAATCCTTATCAGGGTGTTGTTTTTGCCAGTCGAGTTGGTCAAATCTTTGGTTGGATTGCTATAGCTTCCGGTCTACTCCCATTCTTGTTATCTGGTAGCTTTGCAAACTTCTGGAACTTGCTAGTCGGTTTCTTCTTACTACAAAATGCAGGTAATGCGGCTCAATTTGCTAAAGTACAAGAGAAACTCACAGGTCTAACGGCTGCGGATGCAGTTACCACAGACAGTCCAATTGTCTGTGCTCATCTCACATTACGAGAGTTTGCTGACGAACGTATTTTGGGCTGGCAAAAATGGAATCGTTTCTTAGTGACAGATGACAACGGACAGCTTGTAGGAGCAGTATCTGTCGATAATTTGAGAGCTATTCCAACAGCACTGTGGTCAGAAACTCGAATCGAAGAAGTCATGCGACCAATAGAACAGTTGGTAACGGTGAAATCTGACCAATCATTAATGGATGCAGTACAACTGCTAGAACAAAGAAAGTTATCTACACTTGCTGTCATCCGTGAGAATGGCGTGCTTGTCGGACTTTTAGAGAAAGCTTCAATTATTAACTTACTTTACACAAAAGCTCAAGCAAACGCTGCATAATCAATCTAGATAATATTAACAGTAAAAGCCTAGTTTTTTAGAAAAGCTAGGCTTTTGCTTTCGTATGCTATGGCGGTTTTCACTGGGTGCAATATATAAAAGGTTATGGAACCGCAGCCTGTAGCTGATGCACGCTGATGGAACTGTACTTCATTTGGTATTGGTCTTATAAATGTCAGAACAATTTACTTCAGCACATAGTATCGATTATACTCAATTGCGAGACTTTCTAGAAGCTAAGCAATGGAAAGAGGCTGACGAAGAAACTGGAAAAGTCATGCGAGAAATAACCAACCGTGTTACAGCTGGTTGGATAAGAGAAGAAGATTTTGCTCAATTTCCGTGTTTGGCTCTAAAAATTATTAACGATTTGTGGACTAGATATAGCAAAGGGCGTTTTGGATTTTCTGTACAAAGCCGCATTTGGGAAAGTGTAGAAGATGACTATCTTAGGTTTGGAGACTTGGTGGGATGGAGAGTACACTACATTTGGCAAGCGTATTCCGAACTTCAATTTAGTTTAGATGATGCCTCTGTCGGACATCTACCCGCCGCGCCATTTTATAAGTCTGATGGTGCGGCTATTGGATGGGCTGCAACTCTCACACCCAAATTAGAAGATTGTTATGCGGATGATTTTTGAATACCCTTTGCTATAAACACGTACACGGGTAATGAATTTTCAAGAGTACTATAAGCAAGGGGTACAAAAGCTCGGACAAGGCGACTTCAGGGGTGCAATTGTAAATTTTAATAATGAATATACAGCAAAATATTTGGCAAGTCAACGTTGATGAGAAATTGATTGAATTTTAGTTGAAATTTGAAGTAAGAATTTTCTTATTTTTAGATGTTTTATAATAATTCTCTTATTTTGAAGGCTGAGATTTAGGAGATAGAAACTTTCTTATGATGAGTATTGTCAAACTAGTTATTCTAGGAAAAAATTCACTTGACCTTTGGATAGTGAATCGAATAACCTGAGCGGTCATACACCTTCTCAAGAAAACCTATGAACAGAAAACTTGTACTGAATTTGCTTTCCAGTTCTACAATTTTTACGTCGCTAATGTCTACGCTGGCAATCATCAATCCTGCCCATGCTGCTACTACGACCCAGCGATTAATACACACTAACGATAGTCGTACCTGCATCGATCATCCTCACGGTCACTACACTCTTGTTTGCATTAAAGATTCAGAAAGAAAGCCGGGTGCTTCCCCTGTACGTTCAACAACTATTACCACAGGAAAATCAGACCAGAATGTCGCCATGCTGAACTTTACTGAGGAGGAAAGCAACGCTGCTATTCAATTATTTGGTTGTGACTGTCCGTATTGTCTAAATTCCTTACGTCAGTTGCGCGGCAGTGGAAACTTAGTGTACTAGTTGTTTTGTAGCTTGCTGAAAATCAGGGGCATCAATAGCTGATCTGAAGTTTCATCTTGATTTCATCCTAATCTTCTATGATATTGAAGAAGGTTTAATAAGTTTACTCCTCAACTACCACACTCCCGTCAGGCTTATAGTTATACCACAACGGTATAACTACCTAGTTTTTTGAGTAATGCGCTAGCAATGGCAGAACAATCACTACTATGTAAAAATTTCATCTTAATTTCATTTTGATTCTGTAAATTAGACATCTCCAGAAATTAATTATGCATTACCCGAAAGTCCTGGTAGGGGCGCAAGGCATTGCGCCCTTACATCTTTTCCGGAGATGTCTATTAGTAATTAGAAACTCACATTTACAATTTGATTCATTTTTGTCTCAGGCTCTTTGGTTGTGCCACTAGGGTACGACTGTCAACCTGATTTACTACCAAATACTCATTGTTTGAGGATTTTGGCTATGAAGGCACTTATTATTCTCACTGCGTTCATCCTAACGATTCCCTTAGGCATAGCTTTGTTTCAGGTATCTGTAAGTTCTTTTGCATATGCAAAAGAAGTCAATCAGTCAAATACATTAGCTTGTGAATCCATTCCTCCAGCAAGACCTACTGGCGGAGCTAGTTCAACAAGACTCCAAACCTCCAGATCGAGTACAGTTTTTACTGTTGCATTAATCGCTGCTAGAGGAGTACGCAACTCACGTGAATGATATAAAATTTACTATGAAGGGGAGTAGCTCTGCTGACTGAAGTCAGCACACCTGAGTCAACATACTGGTGATGAGCCTGGTTCAGGTGACAAATCTCTGGTTTCAGTACAGTACTGTACTGTACTGAAACCAGAGATTTGTAAGCGAGACTTTCACTAAATTCACATCTGATGTGAGTTTGGTGAGGTCTTCTTAGTCCTTCCAAGCTCTCTCAGACTGCTAACACATTCTCAAGGGGAGCTTGAAAAGAGTATGGACATCATTACCACTGTTTTTATAGCATTAGGACTTGCAGCCGATGCTTTTGCTGCTTCCATCACCACTGGCATAAAAATCAAACATCTTAGAATCAAATATGCTTTGACGATCGCAACTTTTTTCGGGTTCTTTCAGACTGTTATGCCATTGCTCGGTTGGCTATTAGGTCAAGGCTTGAAAGGTTTTATCTCACAAGTAGACCATTGGATAGCTTTTGGACTTCTAACTTTTGTAGGGGGTAGAATGATTTATGAATCTATGCATTCAGAGACGACAACACAACCTGAGCTTGACCCCTTAAATGTTTCTGTTTTACTAACTCTATCTTTTGCTACCAGCATTGATGCTTTAGTTGTTGGGATAAGCTTTGCTTTTCTCAGAGATTACATTGCTACTTTAGTGGTAGTCATTGGAATCATTACTTTCCTTATGGCTTTTAGCGGTGTTTTTATCGGCAATAAGTTTGGTAATTGGTTTAATAATAAAATTGAAATCCTTGGTGGACTTATATTGATTGGTATTGGCACAAAAATACTCTTTGAACATTTATCTCAGTCTCCATAGGACTTCCTACAAAGCTTGAGCGACATTACCCCAGACATAAACGCAAACGCACTATTACTGATGTGATTCAACTTTGATTAGCTTTGAGGACTACACCTTTTAATCCCCAGAGCTAAACTCAAGTAATGTGGATGCGATCGCACTACTTGCTGGTCTTTATGTTGGCAATCCGAAGCGAGAAACTGCACGAAAAGAGCGCAGAAATAATTCTGGCTGCATTTAAAGAGATTACACTGCTCTTGATTGAGGTGAAAACCGAAATTTACGCTCATTTGACCCCGCTTTCACCTTTACAGAAGCGTATTCTTGCTTTACTGGGCTTTCCCATCAGTATTTACACTCAACTTGATGGTCAATCTTTTACTCCTGAGTAGTCTTTCTTCTAACTCCCAAAAAAATGGGCGAACTGGGAGTTATAAATTAAGCCTTGGGACTTGGTGTTAGACCCTGCCATGAGCCAGACCCCTTACCCCTTCTGGGAATTTCAAGATCTGGGACAGTTCTTTGGTATGCCCTACCGCAACTTGCTCGGCTGGTTAGGAACCGGAGCGCTTTTCATGTCCGTAGCAACGCTTTTCTGGCGTGACACTTTGACCAGACTGAGCCGTACCCAACTGTGGGTTCCGCTCTCGATCTACCTGGTTAACTTTGCCTTCGGAGCCATCATCACAATTAGTCAACTCGACAGCCAGTTCTGGATTCCCACAATAATGAGTGTTTTGTTGGGTGTGGTTCCCGCTGTTGCGCTATGGTGGGCTGCCGAGCCTACTGTTCCCCTATCCTCCTCACCCACTGTTGGTGTCCGAGCGGAGGTTTGGCGAAGAGATGCTGGTCTTATCTCTACAAGATTAAACCAGCATGACAGTTTACGGTAACTAGCAAACGCCATCTGATTAGGAGCCATCCAAGCCTGAGATGTTTTGCTGTCCTCAACACCTACTGTTCCTGACAAGCATTGGTTCAAGCTCTCTTAGTACAGAGACGGATAGTGGATCGTAGCCTAGCTGTTGAGCCATCCGTTCCCTGGCTAAAATTCGGTACTCCCAAAAATGCTCTCCCGCAATACATAGCGCCAAATACATATTGAGAACTTGGGGCTTTCTCAGCAGAAGCGTCCATAGTTGTCGCCAAAACTGCCCTCGAATGTCAGGTCGTCGTAAGCCCTGATGCCAGACTAACTGGGCAATAAGCCGCAACTCCTTACCCAAGGGTAGTTGCATGGTTTGTGCTCGCCTTGCCGGAGGAACAATATTGAGGCACTGCTGAAAACATCGCCTCAAATAGTTTGCGGGTTCATACAATGTCCAGAAGCCTTCGACATACTCTCTAGCAATTTCGGCAATGGGGCGGGTGGGAACAAAATTCATGAGGGTATTCTGGTCTCCCGTAGCCGTGACGCCGACGCCCTCAATTAAACGCTGTTCTGTTTGGAGTCGGTTCCAGAGGGCAGTGTTGGGCAAGGCTTGGAGGATACCTAGCATGGGTTGAGGAATACTAGTTTGTTCAACAAAGGCTTGAATCCGTTCACCCGCACCGGAGCGTTCTCCATCAAAGCCGAGGATAAACCCTGCATAAATTAGCAGTCCCGCTTCGTTTATCTTGTGGCAGGCTTCTACTAGCGGGTTACGTGTATTTTGCATTTTGCGCGTCACGACGAGACTGTCTTGGTCGGGAGTTTCAATGCCGAGAAAGACAGCATAGAATCCTGCTTCTACCATCAGCTCTAGCAGTTCATCATCTTCTGCTAAATTCACAGAGGCTTCGGTCATGAAGGTGAAAGGATAGTTGTGTTGTTTCATCCAAGGAATCAATTCTCGTAAGAGGCGTTTGACATTGCGCTGATTCCCAATAAAGTTGTCATCGACAATGAAGAGTGACCCCCGCCAGCCTAAATCGTATAGGGTTTGCAACTCTGCTAAGGTTTGAAGAGGTTCTTTAGTGCGCGGTTTGCGACCGTAGAGGGAAATGATGTCACAAAATTCGCAATTGAAGGGACAACCGCGAGAAAACTGAATTGCCATCATAAAGTAGGCATCGCGCTCAAGCAGGTCAAAGCGGGGCATGGGGCTAGTCGTGACATCTGGTTTCTGGGTGGAGCGGAAGATTCCTTGGGCATGCCCAAGAGCGATCGCTTCAAGGAACTGCGGAACCGTTATCTCTCCTTCATCCAGGATCAGGTAATGCGCCCCAGAGTCAAGAGCATCTTGCGGCACAGACGTGGGGTAAGGTCCACCTACTGCCACCTTCTTGCCTAACCGCACTGCTTTTTGAATTAGGGCGTGGAAATCCGGTTTCTGCACAAGCATAGCAGAGAGAATAACCAGGTCGCACCACTCCCAATCTGCGTCTGTCTCTAGGCTGACATTGCGGTCATAAAATCTGATTTCCCAATCTTCTCTTAGGAGTGCTGCAACGGTAATAATGCCCAAGGGCGGAATGACTGCTTTGAGTCCTGCCATTTCCATCGCGCGATCGTAAGACCAAAAGGACTGAGGAAATTGGGGGTAGAGCAACAGTGTTTTCATACGCTCCTTCTTTTTAAGATTCTAAGTGCAGTTTTGGTCGATTGTGGCACAAGCGGATACGTAAAACTTTTTACACAAGTTGGATTATGCGACGCAAAAATCGACCATTCAAATCCAAAACCAGCATTTACGAAAGATGTCTTATGACCGAACTAACGAGGTTGTATAGTAACTCTCTATACATCTCAATCAAATCATTATGAAATTTTAATAAATTTGTCTTATCGTGTAACTCAAGAATTATGAGTTGTTCATAAGTTAATTCCTCAAAACAGTAACCATTTTCTATTTCCTTCAACATCTACTTAAAGAATGAATTCAGAGAAATTTTTTGTAGAACTATGGCTAAATTTTAAGACTGAATATTTCAGCTACTCCCTCCCCGCCAGAAGATTACCTACAATTATTTCTCCCTCTTGAGTTAGTGAAAACAACAGAAAAATCGGGCTATAGTTGAATGATATCTACTGTATGTAGTACGTTACTGCTGTCCCAGTTAAAGCTAACTTTTTTCCGCTCGCACTTCTACCCCCCGAACAGTTAGGTTATTTAAGACAGCGTTTTGCAACTAAAGCGAAGAAAGTTTCAGGCGACAATGAATAAACCAATCCTTGAAAAAATAGGCACTCTTTCTGAGTTTGGGACTCATACACCGTGGTATGTGGCGGTGCATCCCCATCCTCTACTTAAAAAAAAATACTCCTACGCGATCGCTATTCATTACGTATTAGAACGCAACCCAGTCCCCATTGCCGACTTTGACTCGTGCCTGTTCGGTTGCTACAGTACACCAGACCAAGCGCTGAATGCCGGAGTAGAGCAAGCCCAAAGTGAGTAAATTCTGTGCTATGATAGTAGATGAGAAAAAAATTCGGTGGCAGCGTTTGTTTTTAGTATTGACAGGCTTTTACCTTTTGGTCAAGACAAGTTTCTCTCCGAAACGGCTTATCTCAACACATATGTGATTTCGGATACAATCTATGTCAATTTATCTAAATAATCTATCCTACAAGGTTTCACAACAGATCTAACATATTTTGTTAGTACAACAGTCTACTGTAAATCAGCTTAATCGCAATACGCAAAGAGCATTGATGCCTGTGTCCAAGTACTACAACTGAAGGCTTTTCTTGTATTCGTGAATACAGACTTGCTAAAAATCAAGTTCTCCCATTTAGTAAAGGTGGCTTGAATATAGTGGCATCTATGCTGAAGAGAATGGCAAATCAAATTTAAGGAATGATTTATGACAATACAATCAACTGTCTCTGAGAGTAAGGATCGCCTTGCTATCAGTTGGACAACTGTTGCCTTTTTTGGTGCAATTCACGCCGTTGCTCTATTGGCTCCCTGGTTTTTTTCTTGGTCAGCTTTGGGAGTCATGATATTTCTGCATTGGTTACTAGGCAGCATTGGTATCTGTTTGGGGTATCACCGACTTTTAACTCATCGGAGTTTTCAAGTGCCGAAGTGGTTGGAATATATTATTGCTACTATTGGTGCGCTTGCCCTTCAAGGAGGACCTATTTTTTGGGTAGCAACACACCGTTTGCATCACGCCTATACTGAAGATGAAGAGAAAGACCCTTATTCGGCAGCACGGGGTTTTTGGTGGAGCCATATGCTGTGGCTTTTGTACCCACGCTCCGAGTTCTTCAACTACTCAAGTTATAAAAAATTTGCACCAGACCTTGAGCGCGATCTCTATTACCGTTGGTTAAATCGCAACTTCTTGCTCCTTCAAATCCCCCTAGGGCTGCTGTTGTATGTTTTGGGTGGATGGAATTTTGTGCTCTATGGCATATTTGTCAGGTCGGTATTGCTTTGGCATAGTACTTGGTTGATTAACTCAGCAACTCACTGCTTTGGATATCGTAATTTCTCTATTGATGATGGCTCCCGTAACCTTTGGTGGGCAGCGCTTTTAACTTATGGAGAAGGTTGGCATAACAATCACCACGCTCACCCAAATGTGGCTTCTTCGGGAGTGCATTGGTGGGAAATTGATGTCACTTGGTGGGCGATTCAAGCTTTAAATACTATGGGTTTAGCTAAAAAAGTTGTGCTTAGGTAGAACTGCGGCCCAATCGTTACTTGAACTGTCGCGGCTACAAGAGTCGGCGTTGCGGCAGTTTGGGCTTGCTCTACTCTGGCATTCAGTGCTTAGTTTCCCAGCACTTTGCCCAGATCCCCCAAAAAAAATCGCACGTTTGTCTCTTGAGAACTGTGCCTAAATTGGCAAACAGACAGACGCTTCCTAGCCCTAATAAAATATACGTGGGAGCCATAACTACTCCCATCATAAACCAAGCAAATACATGCAGTATCATCAATAAAGCAAAGATACTGGCAATGAGAGCAGTTTGCCAGATATGAATAGCCGGACGACCCAACAGTGTAAAAATTATTGTTGATGAGGTAGCAAGCAGGTTCACTGGAATTAAAAAGGCACAAATGCCAATACAGTAAGTGCTTGAGAATTCAGTTAAGGTGTTAAAGTCAAGCATTAGTTTTCTGGCTCAGTTACCAAATTTCATATGGATCTTTGTCTTGAAACTCATGCAGAGGAGCAGAACTAGCTCCGCTAGTTCTGCACTTAGATATGTCCCAAACTGGCATTGTTTGATAACAATGGCTACAACGCCAGTAAATATCACCATGACTTATATGACGGAGTAAACCGTATGAACAGCAAGGGCAACTATGATGACTCCACGTAGATTGCAGGTATATATAGTTGTATTTTCTTGGCTGATATCAGTGATAGTATGAGTTAGTAATTCGCTCGATTTATTTAAGAATTCTGGCATTTTTTATCTCCTTTGTATTGTGGTTCGACACAGATTTTACAAAAGACAGTGGGACTCACTTGTCGTTAAATTTACACGAATTTATGAAATACTGTACTCAGTTTTAGCTCTATTAACCTTGAGGTAGCGTCCCATCCACTGAGTACCTCTTAGCTCCCGAATTGCTGCTGCTTCTTCAGCACCCGTTTCCATTTCAACAACGACAAATCCTTTCTTTTCGCTAGTTTTCTGGTTTATATATACCTGAATTTTCTTAACAAAACCATGTTCGGAAAATATCTGCCTGAGGTCATTTTCTTCAAAATCAGAAGCTAGATTACTCACATAAATTGACATAAAAAATCTCCCGAATCAAAGGATATAGAAATTCCGATTCGGAGAGGAGTTTATTAGTAAGTCCAATCACATAGCCGAAAAGAATTTCTGATAACTTAATTATAGTCTAATTCCCAAATACTTGTTGTAAAAATATCTCCTGGGGAAAATGGGTCAGCACATTAAGCAATCGGAAGAAAGGCTGACTAAGTTAGAGGCAAAACAGGAGGAGTTATTAGAGGGGATTTATAAAGGAGCACCGCTCATGTGAAGTCGTTCGTCTCCACTCAAACTTGGGGAGGCTATTTTTTATTTGTCTACCAAAAGTAGGAGGCAGGCGAATGTAGGAATCATCACACTTAAAAATTAACATTTTCTTTTAAAGATTTTCACTAAATTTATCAGGACTCAAACAAACTCTAGAAGAAGGAGAGAGTCATGCAGAATGATTTGGAGTTTAACCCGTTGGCAATTCTGGCGCAATCTTTGGAATATGTATCGCTACAATCGGTGCGGTTTAAGTAGCTATCTGGCAGTTTGTGCCCAAATCGAGCATTTTGTGGAGTATCGCCAAATTGTCAAAAGGGAGATTAATGAACACTTAGCGCAGTTTCTGGCAGAGTCAGCGAGCAAGACAGAGGTAGAAGCAGAGGCTGTAGTTGCTTAGAAGAGGGATTGCTTTAGCCTTATGTTGGGCTTCAATTACTAATGAATAGTTACACCAGATCAAACCTCTCAAAATTAAAAGGTCGTCAACAATTGCGTCCTCCAACACCGCTGCCTTTTTTCTTGGCACTTGCTCAAGCAACAGATTTGTCAAAACTGCCCGAATCAGAAAGGTTAATTAATAGAAAGCTTCTACATTGTGTCGGAAAGCGATTAAGGCATGCTTACCCTGCTCCTCTTTCAGTGCCGAAAGGATAGCATCAGATACTTCTAATGAAACAATGGTCTTGATTTCAATATTAGTGTTGTAGCCAGATAAGTCTGACAAGCGTCTTCCGTGTCCGCCCTCACCCTGAACTTGACTAATAGTGTAGCCGCTTACACTATGGTTTTTCAGTAGCTTGACAATACGGTCTTTCAGCACCGTTTCCCCAATGATGCTGATTAAGACGGCGGGTTCGAGAGGAGAGACTAAGTTTGACATGGAGAACTCCAGAGAATAGGTTTTAGCTTTTAAAGCTTAAGTTTTTCAGAAAACAAGCGCTACAACTTGTACCCCTAAGATGTAGATTCGTCTTCTGAGTCGGCTAACGGTCAACTCCCATGTTGACAACAACCCTACTGCATGGCAGCGATTGGGTAGTCACACTAACCGCCAATAATGTTGATAAAGTAGCCACTGTCAACGCTGTAAAAAGTGTTCGCAACGTTCAAACCTAATGTCATAAACGTCGCTGTTGATAGATTTTAATTATACTTCACAATTCTCGTGTTTTCCCAAATTACAAATAAGAAATCACAAATAGGGAAAATACAATTGAACTATAAGATAGTCAAATTTAAAGCTAGCGCTTATTTTCTGTTACAGAATTCCATCTGTATAAATCTAGATCCGCTCGATGTTAAGATGAGTGCATAGCATAGGTATAGATTTTCACGGCTTTCAGCTAACTCCACCTAGAATGCACTATGTCAGCTTTAAAGGGCTTGGAAGTATAATTGATATTCACACCAAAATAAAGGGCTTAATGGGCATCGTAGAAAGGCAATTTCTCAATAATAAATTTTATTGATAATCAGTTGGCTATTGCCGCCACACTGCATCTTGAAACTGTTGTCCACAACAGATATTAATAAACCAAGTACCAAAATTTGGAAAAAGTTCATGGGTAGAATTGTCCCGTAAAGAATTTGCCTCCTGCAATTGAGCAACCAAATTTTCGATTTTTTGTAGCTTTGCTTCTCCACTTGTTTGTGGTTCTAAATGATTCAGCAGGGTGCTGGCAATGCCCACCCTACTGTATCTTATAAATCAAATAGGATTGCTATAGTTTCAAAATTCATTTGTTTAAGTCTTGAACAAGTAAACTACTAAAATTAACTAAAGCAACAGCTTGTTTGAGTGGTTTAACTCCCAATCCCATCGCAAAGGTGCTTGTCTCTTTTACTACTATTTTTAAGGTAGTCTTTCACTTGAGAACAACCTTTCTTTAACCAGTCATCCAAATCCGAAATTTGTGTTTCCATTTTGTTAAGATTCCAAAATTTAACAGTTGTATCGTTACTAGCCGAAGCAAGTCTTCGCCCATCCGAGCTAAAATCTACGCTCCAAACCCAATCGTTATGTCCTTGAAAAGTACGCACTAAATTACCATTTAAAGCCCAGAGTTTGACAGTTTTATCAAAACTGGCAGAGGCAATTTGCTTGCCATTAGGGCTAAATTTGACATTAATGACCCTTTCTTGATGACCAGTAAGGGTTTTATCGGTATTAAGAGTTTTATTTGATGTTTGGCATAAAGTATTATCCAGTTTCCAAAGTTTAACAGTTTTGTCGTCACTAGCAGTCGCAATTGTCTTACCATCTGGACTAAAATCAAGACCATTCACTTCATCTTGGTGTCCTATTAGGGTTGCACACAACGTACCATCCAGCTTCCAGATTTTAGCAGTATGGTCATCACTGGCAGTCGCAATCATTTTGCCATCTGGACTAAAACTGACATCCACCACTCGCTCGCCATGACCCATGAAAGTTTTCATGTTCTTACCATTCCAATTCCAAAGTTTTGCAGTTTTATCAGCACTGGCAGTCGCGATCGTTTTGCCATTTGGACTAAAACTGGCAAAGAAAACCTCATCGCCATGCCCTTTGAGAGTTGCAATCTGTTTACCTTCTGTGTTCCATAATTGAGTTGTCCTATCAGCACTAGCAGTAGCAATTATCTTGCCATCCGGGCTAAAACTTACGCCGTTAACTCCAAAAGAGTGTTTAAGAGTTTTTAGTGGATGCCCATTTTGTTTCCAAAGTTTGGTAGTTCCATCTTCGCTTGCAGTAGCAATCATGTCGAATTTTGGGTTAAAACTGACACTACGAACTGCTTTACTATGTGCCTGAATTGGCAGCTGGTTGTTATCAATTTTCCAAAGTTTAACGGTGTTGTCAGTGCTACCAGAAGCAATAATGTTACCTTGCGGACTAAAACTCACGTTATTAACCCGATCTCCATGCTTAATAGTTATACGTAAAGTGCCATCTCGGTTCCAAAGTTTAACTGTTCTATCCCAACTAGCAGTGGCAATTGTGTTACCATCTGGGCTGAAACTTACATCAAAAACTCTGTCGGTATGTCCGGTGAGAGTTGCACGCCAAGTTCCATCGAGATTCCAAAGCTTAGCTGTTTTGTCCCAACTTGCAGTGGCAATTGTGTTACCATCTGGGCTGAAGATTATATCGTAAATCTTGTCTTTATGAGCACTTAAATTTTGAATTTCCTGACCATTTAAGTTCAAAAGTCTTACTATGTGGTCATTATCACTAGCAGTAGCAATTATCTTACCATTCGGGCTAAAACTGACACTATTAACTGAATTACCATTCTCTTTTAGAATTATAGGCTTTTCTCGATCCACATTCCAAAGTAAAACCTGCTTTCCACTAGCAGTAACAAGTGTTTTACAGTCCCGCGCAAAACTTACTTTCAGAACACCATAATTGTGTTTCAGGGTTTTATACAAAGTACCATCTTTATTCCAGAGGTTGACAGTTTTATCCTCACTGGCAGTGGCGAACATCCTTCTTTGGTAACAAAAACTAATGTCATAGACCTTTTCCTTGTGGTTCAAAAGTTTACTAAGCAAACGACCATCTAGATTCCAGAGTCTGATAGTTTTATCTAAGCTAGCAGAGGCGATCGCGTTACCATCAGGACTAAAACTGAGACCATAAACCCAGTTGGTATGTCCTTCTAGGCGGTTAAGTTCTTTCATGCTATCAACTGCTTGTTGCAGTGTTCCTACAACTTCTTTCTGGTCTAATTTAGGGTTTGCCCGTACTGCCTGCTTGAGTTTTTTCCCCGCTTTTAAAGCAAGTATCAACGCATCAAAATTTTGATTGACTTGTAAAAGATTTTCTGAAGAAACTCGAAGAGCGTTAATCTCATTTTTTTCTGCTTCTTGTCTTTGGTTTTCTGTCTGCACCCATCCAAATCCCAAAGCCCCTGCCAGAAGTAAAGTCCCTCCCATGCTACCAGCTAGAATACGCCTCTTTATCCGCTCTCGCTTCTTTTGCTCCTTATATTGCAGTGCCAAACTAGCTTGTATATATTCTTGCTCTAGAGTCAGCTCCTTCGGACGCTTTTGCACCCATTCTCCAGCATCAACCAAAGCTTTACCTCTTAACAACGCATCTTTATCCCGCTCGCTTTTTTCCCAGTGCTGTCTTGCCGATCGCAGTTCTTGCAGCCAGGTACGAAAATCGCGGTCTAGTTCGAGCCACTGGCGCAAGTGTCCCCACTTTTGAATTAACGCTTCATGGACAATTTCCACAGTTTCATTGCCCGTTGCCTCATCGTATCCTGTAACTACCAAACGCTCGGAAGCAAGGCGCGTTACTAAATCCCAGTTCTCTTCCCCTACCTCTTTGCGAGTCGCCAGACGTCGAGTATCGCTCGTTTCTTCTCCAAGATGTACCAACTGAGTGAAAATCCGTCTTGCTTGTTCTTTTTCCTTTGGATTCAGTTTGTCGTATACTCGGTCAGCATAATCAGCGACAGCAGCTTCGACGCCGTGAATTTCATTGTAAGCTGCATTTTGCAAGAGAGTTTCGGTTCGTTTTTCCCACAGTTGGGTCAGAGCGAATTCCAGTAAGGGTAAATTTCCTGCTTGGGTTGCGATCGCCCTTTCGGGCGCGGCGAAGCCGAACGCACTCAGAATTCGTTCGGCAAGTCCCGGCTCTAACGTCACTCCAAGTAGCGCTGCTGGTTGTTTTATCGCTGCAAGTAGTTCTTCAGCATTCATGGGACCCAGCTTCAGATCGCTGTGCTGTAAGGCATCGGCAAAGGGACGGTAGGAAAGAGCTTGTGCTAAAAAATCTGCTCTTAAGGTGATAACAAGAGTTAAATTTGATGGGTAGGCGATCGCTTCCAAGAGCTTATCTAAAAAAATCTGACACTCTTGTATGTCTTGAGATAAAGCGTAAAGTTCTTCAAACTGGTCTGCAACTAACAGTAGCTTGCATCTGGGATTTCTTCTAACAATATCACCTGCAACGTCTCGTAAAGAATTTGCCGCCTGCAATTGGGCAGCCAAATTTTCGATTTTTTGTAGCTTTGCTTCTCCACTTGTTTGTGGTTCTAAATGATTCAGCAGGGTGCTGGCTAGAGCGTGAAAGGGTCTAGAGCTTGGTCGAAAAGACGCTACAATATAGTTCCCAGCACGACGCAGCTCGGGAATAAGTCCAGCAAATACGACAGAGGACTTACCGCTACCACTTGAACCGATAATTGCAACTAAGGGTTGATTTTGAACGGCTGCCAACAGCCTACTGATAAAAGCGTCACGTCCGAAGAAAAATGGTGCATCCTCCTCTCGGAAGGCGAACAAACCGCGATATGGACATTTGTCAGTAGGACGACGCCCTAATTCTTGCCAAGAAAGTGGTGCAGTGGCAGGATTTTGAAAAATCACTGGCAACCAACTAGCACTGGGATATTCATTCTCCAGTCCATGCAGCTTTAACCGTGCTTCCCTTTGAGCCAAATAGAAAGACTTACCACTAGCAAACGCCGGGAGGAAATAAGTTAAAAACTGCTGTGCCACAACATCCAGCACTGGTTCCCGCATAACAATAATTTGGGGAATATGCAGCTGTTGTAGCTCAAAGGCTAATCCCATACCATCGCAGGAGTTGAATATTGCCAGCTGCAACCCTTTGTCAACAGCGTTTCTCAAAGCATACCTGAGTTCTGCAATGGTTAAGCTTTCCGTTTTATTGATGTAAATGCGACCACGATCGCCCTCTGTCAAACTATGACCGGCAAAAAATAGGATGTCCCACTGTTGCTCCCAAAGAGATTCGTTGATCTCCCGACGTTGCGGTTCTGCAAGGAAGTTTGTTTCAGCATTTGGCAGATTTTCTAGCAAATTCCGGTCTTTTTGGATATTTATACCAATACTATTGCCTAAAATTGCTAAAATTCTGACACGTTCTTGCAATGCGGGCGTTTTTTCTGAGATTCTTGGTTGAGAATCTGGCAAACACAAAGCCACTTCAGCTAGTGGGTAATTCTCAACCAAATCCCACAAATGCCAAGGAAGTTTCAACAGAGACTTATTTGAAGTGCGAACTAGCACTTGCACTTCGTTGGGCGCGACGAATTGTTGGAGGCATTTGTCGCGGATAGGGCGAAAGGACTCTGACAGAAGCCATTGATTGAGTTGCTTACGCAAATCACTGTCAGATTTTTGGACTTCTTCGATCCACTGGGTAATGCGATCGCCGTAAGTAACTTTACCAGATTTTATGCGGGTAGATTCTCCTAAACTGCAATATATAGACCGCCACTGGTCAATTACTGCTGCGAGATATGGATTTGAGGGCAAGTTTCCAACGATCTCCGTAATAGGGCGATTATCTTCTTCTATTGTTAGCGTCACCTTTACAGAGTATTCTAGGTCACCATCTAGCTTCAGAACAAGTAACTTCTTCACTGTTATTATCCAAAAAGATTATCGTTTTTCCTCCCGCACGCACAGCATTAATGCAGCAGACCTTAAATGCGATTCTAGAAAATCAGGCTACTCTATTCTTTATTCAATACTAAGCGTAAAATTGATGCAAACAGTCGTTAAATACACGAGTTTTGACCGCTCGAGATAGCTGTGCAGGGCTGGTATTGTTACATTATTTTACACGTTGTTTTATTGTGCAGCTATTTCAGCATGACCCCTCCAACAGCGTAATTCCTGTACTAATTTGCTGCGCTCGCTCGCTCGACATATGAGTGACGGGCGAGGACGCCCGTACCACAAGAAATTAAGATTTATTTTAAAATCAACCCTTCAACCCCAACTGCATAAGCTGATTGTACTGACATCCATATATAAATAATGATGTAAAAAACGTAGGCAAGGCGTAAATCTTTGTACTATAGTTCTGTGCATCACATAAAACACATATTGTGAGAGTACCAGAAATTCCAAAATGGTTCTTTGACAATGTTAAACAAAGATAAAATTTAATTAGGGATTTATCAAGTCATGTCTGTTCAAATCTTAGAACTAGATGACCAGTACGTACTCAACCATTGCACTAAGTTTTTAGCTCGGACAAATACAGACCCCCGCCATAATTTCGGTCAGTTTCAGGATGACGATTTGCGTTCGCGTATCGGTGAGTCCTGGCGATTTCCCATCATTGACGCCTATAGCGATGGGATAGATGCCACGAAATACTATGACCGGAACCGAGTGACATTTGTTTACCAACAACAGGGAGCAACATCTCCAAATCAAGTTGCCGTCATAGGAACCTTTGCAAATCTTTACGAACACATTTCTTTAAAAAATATTAAGTTTTTAGGAGAACCGACAAGCTATTATGCAGTATCAGTTCTCATCCCAAAAGGTGAAGTTCATACATATAAATTCATAATTGACGGTCGAGCAATTCCAGATCCAATTAATCCTCAACGGAAGATTCTCGACAACGGTCAAGAATGGTCTCGCTTTTTCACCGATTTTTGCACTCAACCGCTCAATTTTGATGATTGGGAATACGATCTTTTAGAACGGCTAGTCGAACATATTTTGCCCTTCCGTACAGAAGAAGGACAAAACTTTGTCAACCGTTATTACAATTCTTTAGACCGTCAAGAGGCTGAAACCCAAGTACCCTACGCCTATAAATTAGACGAATCTGTTGGGGCGACAAATTTCATCGACAACATATTGGCACGAGAAGAAAACCACCATCTCATTGATTACAAAATTTGCCTCGAACAAATTGACCGAGTTCTCCGACAGCGCAATCCTTTCGTAGACCCCAATGAAATGCCTCGCGAGATGTACGTTGAACTATACAAAGAGATGTCAACGGACAACGTAAATGGCTGGGACAAAAATAAATATGGCAGTCCCCTCCACTTCCTCAGATTGTTACGCCGTCACACCTACACGGGTGCTTTTGCTCATCCCAAGTACGGCGGTAACGTTGGTGCTGCTGGTTGGGCATATCTGGCGGAAAGATTGCGCGATGAAAATGGAAAAACCCTGTTTGACTGGCGCAGGTCAATTGAAAAACCCCTCGGTGTCAATAGCGATTATCACGGTTAAGAAGGTATTGGTTTATGCAAACACAATTTGATGTTGTCATTATCGGAAGCGGTGCGGGTGGTGCGCCTATCGCTCACACATTAGTCAAAGCTGGAAAGTCTGTACTCATTCTTGAAAAAGGTCCACTGTTAAAACCTCAGTATCAAAATCCTGACGGATTGAGTGATTTCAAACGCGATGAACTGTTTGCTGACGGACCAGCAAAACGCATTAAGCATAATGTTGTTAATAAGGGTGAGGCATTTTATTCGAGTCATATAGAGCCTGATATCAATGACGAACCTCATATTTATGAAGACAAGGGGAACCAATTTGCCAGTATTGAAGGATACACGGCTCAAGTGGTGGGTGGTGGAACTCAACTCTATGGTGCTGTCTCTTTGAGATTTACCCCTCTCGATTTGCGCTTGCAAAGTTTTAACGCCGGACGTACCGATTTGAAGAACGATCCTAACGGCGATGTCCAAACGGAAGCGCGAGATTGGGCAATTAGTTATGAGGATTTGGAACCATACTACGCTAAAGCCGAACATTTGGTGGGGATCAACGGAACTCGACAAAACCAACTCAAACCTTTCAGCAGTGACAACTATCAACAACCTCTAGAACCAAACCCCATTAGCAATTCTGCAAAAATAGGTATGGAATGGCTGGGCAAAACTACGGGAAACAAAGAACCAGTCCTACCTTACCGCACCCCATTAGCGGTGATTACCCGCGACCACGAACCTAGCGGTCGTAAAGTTCCTAGCGCTCCGGAGACGATTAAAACGAGCTACGTCAACCGTTATGGATGTCCTTTGGGGCTGAAATCCAATACTTGGGTATCTCTGTTAAGCCCTATCGCCAACTCTCCCAACTTTGAAATCCGACCGAACTGTTTTGTTGCTCGCTTAGAGTGTCAAGGTGAGAAAGTCAATCGCGTAGTGTATGTCGATCCGAGTGGGAAAGAGCGTTTTGTAGAAGGTAAGTTGGTTATTGTAGCGTGTTCGGCAATTGAATCAGTCCGATTATTACAAATCTCTGCATTGCATGACCCTCATGAGTTTGGTCGTCGCATTCACCAAAATGACCTCCTCGGTAAATACTTCCTCACTCACTGTTTCGGCGGTGCAAGTGCGATCGTACCAAAACGCAGTGATAAATCAATTGCTCTTGATGCTGACTGGGCAATAGACTGCTGTGCGACAGAAGAGTTTATCAAAAGTCGAGGACTCTGGGCTGGGGCTGCCATCTACAATAATACTTCAGACAGAGCTTTACCTGTCTCCCTTGCTAGAACTCACCGCAGTACAGACCTCGATACTCTGTGGAAAGGTTTTATTGAAGATACAGCTTTAGTTGGCGACCAATTGGCGAAGTTTCTGGACAACACGGTGGGGAAAGGATTATCTGTCAGTTTCATGGCAAACCAATTGCCTTTGAAGACCAATCGAATTGAACTTCATCCTTCTATTAAAGATAAATGGGGTCTTCCCGTTGCGTTTATTAGAAAGATTTGGCATCCTCACGACCAATTCTTAATGAATGAATTAGCATTCTGTTGTCGCCAAGTGCTGGAAAATGGGGCTGACCTTAATGGTGAGAAGTTACAAGTCGAAGGACATGGCGGAGTGTATCAAGCACCAAATGGTATTGCACGTATTGCCAATCATATTTTAGGTGGAGCGCGTTTCGGAACTGACCGCAACGACTCGGTTTTAGACCCAAATTGCCGTGCTTGGGACTTTGACAATCTCTATGTAACTGATGGTTCTTTCATGCCAACATCAGGGAGCGCTAACCCAACCCTGACTATCCAAGCAAATTCTTTCCGCGTAGCTGACGAATTACTGAAGAGGCTTTAGTCTTATGGACCCAAAATTTAACGAGATTTTCACTAGCCCTTGGAACGAAATTTTTAAGGTTGTCTCTTTCCCGGATCGCATTTACCACGCTCAATATCTAAATGCAACTCGTTGCTCGCGGTATCGTTACAACGTGCAAGAAGTTCGCTCTTATTTAGATATCATCGTTTTGAAGGGTGAAGTTTACTTGGATGGGCTGTTTTTGTGCAACTTCTTACGAATTGAGTACAAAAGCAGTCGTTTGGTAGAACAATCGCGAGAGAAAAAGCGGCTTATTGAGGATGAATTGATTGCTTGGATTAAGGTAATACCTGAAAATTTGCAGAACGTTGCTGAAGCCACAGTGAAGCTGCACTACTGTCATTGGACTGATGCTTACCAAGTGGAGATTTGGGAAACTCTCGAACCACCCGGTAACACGAGTCATGACTACCGAGTTCTCGACCAAATGGGTTACTACCGACCAATTACAAGGGTGCGGGAGTTTAATCCGGCTTTACAAGATATCAAAGCCATTAAAAAGGTAGAGTTAGCTTTTCGTGAAAGCGATCGCCACTTGCCTATGGGTTATCCTATTGGTGATAATGCTGCTTGGGACAACGGCTACATGAGCACGCATCAAGAACCCCGTAGTCCTGAACCGAATGCTCCAGAAAATACTGTTTCAGATAAAAATTACCTCCTCAATTTCCAACGCGGTTGGTTCTTACAAACTCAAGACATCGCACCCGTGCGCTACCGCGATCTTATGATGAACCACTTCGATCCGGCAAGTACAAACATTACTGAAACGCGCTGGTTAGTGCAGCGAGAACTGGGCGGTTCAATGGTGTCTTTTCATGAAGATATCGTTCCTCCTGGAGCAGAACAGGGTACTCACCAACACATCGGTTCTGAAGAACTTTATTACATTACTGAAGGTGAAGGAATTGCCTACCTCCGTGTTGGAGACGATCCTGCAACAGATAAATACCCAACAGTGGAACGAGATGTTATGGGGTTGGGTAAAAAAGATTTCAAAGAAATCCCTGTAAAATCCGGTAGTGTTGTTTTCACGAAAAGTGGTGGAATGCATGGTATTCGTAACTCTGGCACTCAACCACTGAAGTTTGTTGCTTTTCTCTACCACACTGTATAAAATCTATCTTAAATCCCCATGTTTATCGTTAACACGGATACTGTCGTTAAAGTCGATCCCAATAATCCACCTAGCTACCATCAGGGTAACCCACTTCAGAAATTGCTGAACTTGATGGAACAGGCACAGCTTGCAGTTGAGCGGGAATTTTACTTAATGGAACACGCTCAATATTTGTTTCCTTTTGAATGGCTTAGTATATACGGACCCTCTGGAAATCAAGCAGACATAGTTGAACCTGTCCGACAGGATAACAAAGAAGATTTTCAAAAACAGAACATCAAAGATTTCCGCAGTACAGACACCTTCTTGGTTCGCGGTTTGGTGAGAGTGGGAGACTCTGTATTCCCGTTTTTGCGAGTGTCTTATCGAGGCGGTCCCGATTCCAAACTCTCCGTTGCAAGCGATAGCGAAGCGCTGCGGCGAAGCGCCGAACGCAATCTTGGTGAAAAAATTAAACTTTGGATTAAGGTAGGAGATGTCGCGACTCCTTCGTTGATAAGTGTACCTTATAACCCAGCTAGCGATCGCTATGAAGTAGAATTATGGGGTTATCCTGGTAGTGACTTATTCAATCGATTAGATACCAAAGGACGCAAAGCCATTGAGCGTCTAGAACTCCAAGTCCGTACCGACTTAGTGCATGGCGATATGTCAGCATTCGTGCGTCGTAGCGAATTAAACGGGCGACACGTGGAGGATATTGACCCCAAAAACACCATGCATCCAATCTTACCCCTGCACATAGAACTTGGTTGGACAGACTTTGACGAAAAAGTATGGGATTCTCAAAACGGGACAAACTACCACTACGAATTCAACATGATTTTTCGTGGATGGGACAACTACTTGGAAACTGGTGTCAGTGCAAGTCCCCACAGCGGTCCCGGCTTCTTGGAGTATCGCAACCTCTTATCTAACTATGGTAGAAAATCCCAGAAATTAGGCGACATTGATGGCAATGGTAACAGAATTAACGAACTCGGTCGCTTGTTGAATCCGTGGAGTTTCAACGCCTTCGATTCTAAAAATCACGGGAGTGATTCGGAACCATTCTTCGCAGTCAATTACGTTGACCTTAATATTCTGAAGTCGGGATGCGGTATTGGCTTACATCGCCATAGAGATAACCAAGAAATCTTTTTCCTAGTGAGCGGTCAAGGTTTTATGGTCATGGGTGACTGGTGTAAAATGCCTCAAAGAGAGAGGTGTTTTGAAATTCGCACGTTTCGTCCCGGATACATAACCCTGCTCAAACCAGGGAATCTTCACGGGTTGATGAATTCCACAGATCGAGATATGACTCTATTTTCCTTTGGAGGATACGATTAAGGAACTTTTAAAAAATAAATTATCTATCTTGTGGTAGTTGTTTATAGTTGTGGTACGGGCGTCCCCGCCCGTACATTCCTCAGAGGACGGGCGAGGACGCCCGTACCACAAGAAAAAATTTGGAGACCACAAGAAAAAATTTGGAGACCACAAGAAAAAATTTGGAGACCACAAGAAAAAATTTGGAGACTACAAGAAAAAATTTGGAGATTGTTTAATTCGGAAGTTCCCAAGCAATAATGACTACACTAGAACAATGGAAAAACAATCAAAGGGCAATTATGATGAGCGATCGCGATTACACCCTAATCTTAGATAAAAGTGGCAGTATGTCTACGCCCGACCAAGCAGGTGGTAGAAGCAGATGGGATATAGCCCAAGAGTCTACACTAGCATTAGCCAGAAAATGCGAGCAATTCGATCCCGATGGCATCACCGTTTACGTGTTTTCCGGAAAATTCAAACGCTATGAAGAAGTCACTTCAGCCAAAGTGGCTCAGGTATTTATGGAAAATGACCCAGCTGGTACAACCAATCTAGCAGGTGTTTTGCTGCATGCCACTCAAAATTACTTTCAACGCAAAGCTGCGGGTAAAGCAAAGCCAAATGGAGAAACCATTTTGGTTGTCACCGATGGAGAACCAGACGATCGCAAAGCTGTTTTTGAAGTTATCATCGATGCAACGCGCAAGATGGATCGCGATGAAGAATTAGGAATTTCTATTATTCAAGTAGGTTCCGATCCCCAAGCAACTAAGTTTTTGAAAGCTTTGGATGACCAGTTACAAGGCGTTGGTGCGAAGTTTGATATTTGTGATACTGTCACTCTAGATGATTTAGAAGATATGAGCCTTGCAGATGTCTTGATGAATGCGATTACTGATTAGTTATTGGGGAACTCGGGGTCCCCTCTGGGGATAAGGGGCAATGGGGATTGGCGATTGGCGATTGGGCAGTAAAAAAATGACCAATTCTTACGAAGATTACGCTTTACTAACTCAATATGTAATTAAGTTTAAATTGTATAGCAAACAAGAGATCTATAGCAATCCTAAATCATTTATAAACAATTTTCTGTCATGTAGGATAGGCATTGCCCACCAAAAACTTATGTGGTGGGCAATGCCTATCCTACGTGTTTACAAATCAAATAGGATTGCTATATCGTAATTTCTAGAAGAAAAGTAAATTCTCTGAATGTGCGCTCGTAACCAGGAACCGACTATCGAGTCACATCTGTTTTGCGTCGGGGAGACAAGCTTGAAGTCGTCAAGCGCAGTAAAAAGAAAATATAATAACTATATAACTAAATAAATAAAAAATATTATGGAAAGTCACGAAATGTTACAAAATAGAGACTACACCTTGATTATCGATAAAAGTGGTAGTATGGCAACCCCAGACCAAAAAGGGGGAAAAAGTCGATGGGCGACAGCAGAAGAATCTACCTTTGCTTTAGCAACTAAATGCGAACAATTTGACCCTGACGGTATTACTGTTTATCTGTTTTCTGGAAAATTTAAGCGTTATGAAAATGTGACAGCCAGCAAGGTGACACAAATTTTCCAAGAAAACGATCCCGCTGGGAGTACGGACTTAGCAGGCGTATTGCAACACGCCCTTGATAATTACTTCCAACGCAAGAGTGCCAATCAAACAAAGGAAAATGGAGAGACAATTTTAGTCGTTACAGATGGCGAACCGGACGATCGCAAAGCGGTTATGAAGGTCATTATTGAAGCTTCTCGTCGTATGGATCGGGATGAAGAATTAGCAATTTCTTTTATTCAAGTGGGTAAAGATGCCCAAGCAACTCGTTTTTTAAAAGTACTAGATGACGAACTGCAAGGAGCGGGTGCAAAGTTTGACATTTGCGACACCATTACCATGGATGATATGGAAGATATGAGTTTATCTGAAGTATTACTTAATGCGATAAATGATTGACACCTGACCAGTGACCAGTGACCAGTGTTATGTATGGATTCAATTGATAAATTATTAGCTGAATTAAAAGAGCATTACGAA
>NZ_BAACAP010000224.1:0-98163 GCF_045865695.1 Scytonema hankhaensis NUACC26 | reverse complement strand
GTGGTAATATTAAAATTGATGGCAAAACTGGCTTTGTTATTGCAGTTAAAAATGAGAACAGTAATATTCGTGCTGATTCTGAAAACTTTCGTGGCGGAAATGTCACGATTAATGTAGCTAAAATCTTTGGTTTTCAATCCCCAACAACATCATTCCCGCAAACGAGTAGCATTACTGCAAAAGGAGTAAGTCCCGACTTGGGCGGAAATATACAAATTAATACTCCCAATCCAGACCCTAGTAAAGAATTAGTTCCTTTAACAATAGATATAATAGATGTGGCACGTTTAGTGGACGATAATATCTGCTCTCTGAGTGCTAACAGTAGTTTCACGTATATTGGACGTGGTGGTTTACCTCCCTCTCCTAACGACATACTCAATACTGATGCCATATGGGAAGATTGGCGGCTCACTGCTGTACCAAGGGAAACAGAAGAAAAGGAGGAACTCTGGGTCTCTTCTAGGGATCGAGGAGCAAGGGGGAACTCTGGGTCTCTTCTAGGGATCGGAGGGGAAGAGGGAGAGAATAATTCACGCTCTTCTCAAATTGTGGAAGCGCAAGGGTGGATAATTAATAAGAATGGAGAAGTGTCACTTATAGCTTACGCTCCCACAGCGATACCACACAAAGTAGGGAGTTCCTCATTGAGATGTCAGCCGCAAATTACCAAGTGATTGGTCTGAATTAACGACAAGACTCATCGACTATGGCAACGACAAACAAACACAAGATAAAGATGGCAATGCGGGATAGCCATGGTAATAAAATAGATAGTAGAAGGATTGAAACAGCAGAAACTTCAAAAATGTGAGATATGACGTATGCGATCGCAAAACCAAGTAAAGTCCACAGAAAATATTTCAGACCCTTACAAGCCCACTTAAATAGATTACTCGTCATGATTTTTGCCCTTTTTGAGAATTAAACTTTGCAATAAATGCACCCCCGACTACAGTTGACGAGGGCAATGATTTACAGACGAAAACCTGTTACTAGGTGCAATTCAAAGCGAAAAGCACTGTTGGCAGATACATATTGAATTGTTAGAAAACACTCTCACGCCAAAATTAAAGCTTTATTCTGTGGACTACCAAAACCTGGTACTTGACCACATGATTTTCAGAATTCGTCAAATCCTCGTTATATCCCCGACTTCTTAAAGAAGTCGGGGATATAAAATAGCCAAATATTGTAATTTGACTATACATGTTAATAATAAAGTCATTATCTATAAAAAAATTGTATCAAATTATACAAAAATAATCATTTTTATGATAGAAAGTGTCAAATAAATGAACACTTAAATAATATAACCATGTAGGGTTTTGACTTTATGTATAAAAGAGGACAAAAAATCAATGAAGAAGATTTACAATGTAAATTAGATTTACATTTCTATTGTGTATTAAATAAGGAAATGGGCAGAGAAAGTGTTGGAGACCAAGAAGCACTGCGCGAGATGCTCCACTTCTTCCTAGAGAAAATGGGTGCAACGCAGGTAGAACTGTCAGAAGGGATGGGTGTTAGCCGACCCGTAGTGATCGATTTTCTCAATAAGGAAAAAGAACGGTTACCTGTTGACCGCGAAGGGCTGATCCAACTGTGCAAAAATCTTCGCAGTCGTAGAGCATCCAAAAGAAAATTAAAAAGAGAGAGTGAAAAAAATTCAGAAAAAGACAAAATAGAATCAAATCCTGACGAATTGCGAAAGTTATTAGGAGACACCGGAGCTGATGAACTACTAGAATCTGCTGGTTTTTTACCAGAGAAAACAAAGATTATCCGAGTGACTTCAGATAGATTTTTTCAAATAGCGCAAATAGCTGCATTGCTGGAGTTGTTGGAATTTGAAGATTTACGCTCCACATCTCAAGAATTTGTAGCAATTGCAAGTAATAAGATAGCGATCGCAAGTAACAAGCTTTTTTTGAATTCTGCCAACACTCAGGAGAGTGATTCCCTTGGTTATCTCATTGAGAGCTTGCGAAAATTTTATCCGACCTTGGGTTTAAAACTCAGATTGGAGGTCATTGAAAAACTACAGCGAACTTGGGAAAGACTAAAAGCTGGAGGAAAAACCCATTTTTCTCGACAAGAGGCAATTGCACTTTTCCTAAGTATTACCATTAAAGAGCAAATGCTCAAATATCCAACTGACCTTCATATTAGAGTTGAAAAGTTGGAATTCAAAACTTTATCGCGAACTATAGAGCGCGAAAAGGAATATAACGATCTCTACGATAAATTTGTACAAATTAGCCATCAAGCAGAGTGCGAGTTAAAAACCCCAGGTATATGCTCAACATCGCAACTAGAAGTACAATCCCTCAATTCGCTTAATCCTGTCATTATGGCAATGGTTACTTGTAGTTTTAGTCATGATGGTAAATCTAAGGAATATCTTAAATGGATGTATACCTCTAGTAACACGATAGTAGAGAATGCTATTGGTGCGTGTAGCTTACATTTAGGGTTAACTGAAGAAATAGCTAACGTGACTCTATCAACAAAAACCTTAGATAGCAGTATTGATTCCTTAGTGGAAACAACAGTCGTTTTGGGAAATCAGCAACAGTATCAAGGAATTTGGGTCGATAGAGACTCAATGATTACTATGTTGCAAGCCATTGTTTGTGCTGCAAAACAATGGCTTGTAGAGCGGAGTTGGAATAACGAACTGGATTTAGAAATTTATGATTCAGTCTGTAAAACTCTGTCCGCTCTAAGGACGCAATTAACCCAAGTCAGAATGGCTTTTCAAAATTTTCAATTTCTTGATGAAGAATGTAAAACTGCACAAATTAAGAGAATTGCTGACACAGCTAGAGATGAATTGAAGAAACTTCCTAAAGAAAAAATTTACTTCTCCTATAGAGTCAACTTCTATCGATGCTATTTTCTAGCAAAACGACTAGAGCTAAGACTATCTAATTTTCAAGGTAATATTAGTAATGCAAAACTGCTCATTCAAATAATTCAAGAAGCTCTTGAAGAAGATCTAGAAGTAAAAAAACAGTTAGTTCCCATTCAAGCTCTCATCCAGTCAGAAATTTATTTATATGAACTTTCTTGCGGACACAATCCAGATTTATTTGAATCAAGCAAAAGGCAAAAGTGGCTTGGTTTAGAAGAATGGGACACTCAAATTAGAAAGGCAATTAAACCAGGTTCTTGTTACAAAGATCCGGGATTGGATGTCTATCAAGCCTTATCTGAAATTTATGGAAATGTTGCGCGAATACAGTTCTATCTTTCTAGCGATCGCAAGTCTCTTGAAAAAGCTGGAACATACTTTTTGAAAGCTGCTCATTATGCATCCCGGATTGGTTTAACACAACGAATGGCTAGATGGTTAGCCTTAGCGGGTCGAGTTTGGGTTAGACTTGGAGATAGCCATTTATCAATACAAGCGTTAAGTTTTGCTGAGAAATTTGCAAGAGCCGATCTAACAACTGGTCACAGCCCTAATTTTTGTCAAGCCGTGCTTTCAGAAATTTCTTTGTTGAAAGGGGAATATTATCTCTTAATTAAAGATGAACCAGTTACAGCCTTAGAGAGCTTTTTAGAAGCACTTAAAGGGTCTGTTTATTTGGGATTAAATCGTCGAATTTGCGATGCACTTTTCAATATTGCTCGGTGCTCGAAGAAGCTGAGTAACTTTAGTATTAAAGAAGGGCTTAGCAGGGTTTTCCCAGAAGGTTTCGCGGAATCAAGCAACAGCAAACTCAATCAAATGAGTAACCACACATCCGAAAAAGTTATAGATTTACTTTGTAGCTTGTGGAGTAGAGAAGATAATCCTACCTGGTTCCAAGTACGGGGTGAATTTTCCACACTCGCTGCTCAAACTTGGCAAGGATGGCATGAGACATCTAAACCAGAAGCAACAACAAAACACCCTATTGCCGAGCAAATCGAAAAGAAATCTTGGTTGTGTCAGATTAATTAGGGGTTAGGGATTGGGGATTGGGGATTGAGTATTGGGTATTGGGTATTGGGGATTAGAAATGAGTTACTAGCTGTTCTCCCTTGTCTTCCTTGTCCCCAGTCCCCAGTCCCCAGTCCCTAGCCCCTTTTACACCTACCAAATTGTCTCGATATCTGCTGATTGAATTTTGGTGTCACACGTTACCAACGGTAAACCTAGATAACGAGCAGTTGCGGCAATAATTCTATCTGGCATATCAGGAACTACACTGCGGCTAATTTCGCTCATTGTCAGGGCTATATTAAAGTCTAGTGTCACAATTACAAACCCTGAATCTGTGTTTCTAAGAATACTTTTGAGTCTTTCCAAGGCAACGCCTCCACATCTCACGTCGCACTTGAGCAATATCTTCTGAAGTTATATTAACATCTAAATCAGCCCAAAGTCCTTTAAGAGAACGGCGTGGACGCTCTACTTGATTTTTTTGTGCTAAAAATTCAACAAAATTTAATACCTCTTGCTGTTTTTCTACAGGCAGCGAACGTATTTTTTCTAATACGTTTTGTTCTATATTCAACGGTTGTTGCATATATAGTCCCTTCTACATTCCTACCTGAATTATACCTGTTTCTAAATTGGGAAGGAGTTGAGCGTGAAAAAGCTCAACTTAGAGGTAGATATGTTCCAGAATAATGAGTGAGGAGTGAAAAGTTAAGAGCGCTTATCTTTATTCCTCACTCATTAGTTTTAATGGTGGTGATGGTGATGATGACCTACAGCTAAGTGAGGATTCACCGTCACCGCTTCTTCTGACAGCAACTCAGTAATGTAAGCATTTGCCCATTCTGCTGCCATTTCTAAAAATGTAGGATCGTCGTTAACGCAAGGCATTTGTACGTAATTGAGACCAGAATGCTTTTTCTCTAGAGCATGAATAATATGATGTACATCCAATAGAGTTTCGTGGTTTTCTGTCGCAAAGCCAATAGGCATAAATACGATCGCTTTAGCACCCAATTGAATCAAATTGTTTGCAGCTTGTTCGACGTTTGGCTGAGTCCACTCAATTAAAGGCGTGTCATGGTTAAGCCAACCAACAGAGATGAGGGGGTAACGGTTAATTAACTTATCCCGTACTAAATCGTAGAGTGCTTGACTTTCAACGATCCCAGAGGTAAAACCTTTAGCTTTGTGGGGACAACCGTGATTCATCAGAATAATGCCTATTTGAGAAGGTAGATAGGCATTGATTAAATCAGCATTAATTTTTTCTTCAACAAGATGCGCCATCAAGTCGATGTAAGCTGGCTCGTTGTAAAAAGAAGGGATATAACGCTGTCCTTTAACCCAGTGTTCCTCACCATCTGCCATTTCAGCTAAAGCATTGTTAACTTGCTCGATGGCAATACCACTGGTGAAGATAGAATCAACCACTAGCAGTGGATAGATTAATATTTTGTCAAAACCTTCATTTTTAATTTCTGCCAAGACTTGTTTGGGAAGGAACGGGGCGCAAAAGTTGAAAGCTTTGAAGACTTTTACCCCTTCTCCCCACTTAGCTTGCAGGTTTTTCTCAATACCCGCCCGTTGTTTTTCAAAGATAGAGTTGTGTGGGGAAATGAAATCGTGGTGCTGGTGTCCCCACTCGTGACGGTCAAATAATGCTAAGAGCTTTGCCAAGGGGGGATAAACCCAAGTTGGTACTGGTGCAAATTTTGCTGTCAGTAGGTTTAAAGCCTGTTCGTTATAGTTGGCGAAATCCTCATAACTTTCAACTTCGCCATAACCCATGAGCAATACGGCGACACGTTGTTGACCTGATGCTTCCTGGTATGATTTTTGTAGTTTTTCCGGTGTGGCAACCACAATCAATTCCTCTATACAACTTCAAGAGTGTTCTTTTTTGTACTTGTCAAATTCTATCCTATCCCCCCGTATAGGATAAAAAAGACATCTTTAGTAATACTTATGGTGTTCTACTCGTATATATCTACAGAAGGATGAGTTGCCCATCACTCAACAGGTACTCGTGCTTAATTCAGATCCCGACTACTGAAACCCTTATAAATAGTTAGTACAAATGCTCAACTTGACAGGGCTAGCATTGGTCACCATACGCTCATAGGTAATCTTTACAGCACCAAAGAGAGTAGTGCAATGCACGATAAAAGAGCGCTCTTTTATCGCGACCGTAAGTATTTCTACTGTTGGTGCTGCTGTGGTCTTTGCCCAATTAAGTCGGGCAAGTCTTCAACATTTATTGGCTTGGCAGTTGCTTGAATTCTGTCTGACAATTCGTAAAATGCTTCCTTATCATCTGGATGTTGCAACACGTAGGCTCGTAATTCGGCTCTACTCATCGCTTTGAAATCCGGTTTGTTCATAACTGTCCCAGTCGTTGTTTTTCCAAAATAAACTGAAATAACACGAACGTGATGATGGCTTCGTGGTTACCAGTACCAGGAGGCATTTCTACCAACACTCCCGAATCAAGTTCGTAACGCTTGTCTGTGCCATCATCGTAAAATAAAAATTTTTGTCTAAAACTCACGTAGGTGGGTTTTGCTTGTATAGCCGTGATTTCTAATCACTAGGCTACAAATGCTCATAGTTCCAGTTTACATAGTCAAGTATAGGCAGACTACTACACCTGGGTTTAAGCAACACCTTTTTTATCATGTGTACGATAGAACAAAGGTGTTATTCGCCTTGGATGTACTACCAGACACCCCCTATCCCTCTCTACAATCTCTTGCAAGCAATTAAAAGAGTTAGGGATTACTTTTCTGCCGATGTTAAATGCACCGTTCACATCTGCATGAATTCTCAAACCATCTTTACTAACGTACCACGCACGCTGTACACGTTTTCCAGAGAAAGTATGTTTTACCTTGTTGTTAGGGTCGAATGTTGGGATGATGTCCCAATCAATCAGTGAAGACTTACTGGTGTAGCTGCAAGTTTCCTGTCATTTTTACCCAATAATTGAGATTACATGACTAGATTTTAGTATATTCTCATTAAAGTTTTGTCATACCATTCATATTCATAATTCATGAACATAATCCTTTGTCCTGGCATTCACGAACCAGACTTAACTCAAAGCTTTATATCAGTATGGCGATCGCAATCTACTAATTTAGTAGTAAATATACTTACTTTTCCTACTAATAATTCTTCAACTTTATCACCATTTCATATATTCCAATTTTTACACGAACATTTGAAGAATAAGCTAGAATCACCAGTTGTCTTCATTAGTTTTAGTGCTGGTGTAGTTGGAGCAATACTTGCTGCTCATATGTGGCAAATATTCGGAGGTCGCGTTAAAGCTTTTATTGCTATAGATGGATGGGGCGTTCCTCTGTGGGGTCACTTTCCCATTCATCGTATGAGTCACGATTACTTCACTCACTGGAGTTCTTCCTTACTTGGTAGCGGGCAAACTAACTTTTATGCAGACCCCTCTGTCGATCATTTGGCAATGTGGCGATCGCCTAATATTGTCCGAGGTTATTGGGTAGACTCATACAGTGGAGATCTATCTCCAAAAGAATGCTTGAGTGCATCTGAGTTTTTGCACTTGCTTGTCCTGCATTATCAAGACAATTAGTCCGGAAAACAGATTCGCCAATCGGGAGTGAGGAATGATGGAGTGTCCCAAATTTCTCACTTCCCTATTCCCACAGTTACTATTCCAAGATCCCAGATGTTTCCAACTGAACCCGCTGCTGTCAATACCGGATTTGTCGCCCTGCTAAAAAACCGTAGTTTTATGCTGCTGTGGATGGGACAGATGTTGTCTCAATTAGCGGATAAAGTCTTGTTGGTTTTACTCGTTGCGATGCTCAAGAACTACCAACCCTCTTCTGGATTGCCAGAAAACTCGATGTACTCTACATTAATGGTAGCGTTTACGCTCCCAGCAATTTTGTTTGGTTCAGCGGGTGGTATCTTTGTTGACCGCTTTCCAAAAAAGTTAGTTTTGATTGGCTCGGACGTTGTACGGGGACTCATGATATTGTTGATTCCCTTTTTACCGCGAGAGTTCCTGCTTTTATTGATAATTACCTTTGCTATCTCCACAGTGACTCAGTTTTTTGCCCCCGCCGAACAAGCAGCTATTCCCCTTTTGGTTCACCGTCAAAATTTAATGGCAGCCAATGCACTATTTAGCAGCACAATGATGGGAGCTATGATTGTTGGCTTTGCGATCGGCGAACCGATGTTAAGTTTTGCTAAAACTTTCCTGGGTGCTCAGTATGGTCAAGAACTGGTTGTCTGCGGATTGTATTTGTTATCAGGCGCATTGATGCAGCCAATTCACCTCAAGGATTACAAACCAACAGGCGAAAAAGAAAAGTTTATTCATCCCTGGGCTGACTTTAAGTCAGGCTTGCGCTATCTCAAAACAAACCGCTTGGTATTAAATGCCATGCTGCAACTAGTTGGTTTGTATTGCGTGTTTGCAGCTTTAACAGTTCTCGCAATTCGATTAGCCGCAGATTTTGGATTGCAAGAAAAACAATTTGGCTTTTTCTTAGCAGCAGCAGGAGTAGGGATTGTATTGGGTGCAGCCATTCTGGGACACTGGTGTAATAAACTGCACGGTAAGCCCTTACCTCTCATGGGATTTTTGATGATGGCGCTGGTATTGGGAATGTTAACTTTTACCAAGAGTTTGGTTTTGGCTTTGGGGCTTTGTGCTGTGTTGGGTATAGGTGCTGCTCTTATTGGAGTGCCAATGCAAACTCTGATTCAGCAACACACTCCAAGCGCAATGCACGGTAAGGTCTTTGGCTTCCAAAATCATGCTGTCAACATTGCTCTTTCAGCACCGTTGGCAATTACAGGTCCGATAGTAGATCGTTTGGGCTTGCAAGTGACGCTTCTGGGGATGAGTGTCTTGGTTGCTGCTGTCGGAATTTGGACTTGGCAAAATACTCGTCGCGTTTTGCAAGATGTTCTGTGAATTGTTCAAATTCTGCTTGAGCAACTTCAAAAGGCACTGAATATGCCACTGGTACGGTAAAGCGCTACTGTTCTTGAAGAAAATATCGAAACAAATCATCAAGTTTACTATCTGGTCATCACCTGCACTAGCAAGCATGGCATCATTAGGACTGAAGGCAATTGTCCACACAGCACCAGTATGCTTTTGTAGCGTCCGCAAGCATTCCCCTGTATTCAAGTCCCAAAGCTTCACAGTTTTGTCAGCACTGCTGCTAGCAAATACACAGCCATCAGGAGTAAAAGCGAATGACAAAATGCTACCAGTATGACCTTGTAACGTTTGGAAACATTCTCCTGTATGGACATTCCACAATTTAATTGTGGTATCCTGACTGCAGCTGGCTAAAATATGGTCTGTGGGATGAAACGCTACAGATAATACCAGATCGATATGACCTCTCAAGGTACTAAGACACAAACCTTTTTGGTTCCAAAGCTTAATAGTTCGATCCCAACTACCACTGGCAAGAAGCCGACTGGAATGCGGACTGAAAGCAACACGTCCATACGGTATTCGTATGCTCTTTCAAAACGTGAGTAGGTTGCCCAGTGTCAATATCCCATAAAATGACAGTTCCATTGTCGCAGCTACTGGCAAGCACGTTTCCATCCGGACTGAAAGCAACAGAGCGAACAGAGTTGGTGTATCCTTGGAGTGTGTTAAAGCAACGTCCTGTATCACACTCCCAAAACTTGACTGTTTCGTCATAACCACCACTCAGCAGCGTAGAACTGTCTGGACTGAAAACTACTGAACGCACGCTAGCTATGTGACCTTTGAGCGTGTTGACACAATGACCCGTTTGTGCATCCCAAAGTTTTATCGTCTGGTCATCACTGCTGCTAGCCAAGAATCGACCATCGTGGCTGTAAGAAATAGAACGGATGATAGCTCTATGTCCCTGCAAGGTATGAAGACAATCACCCGTGTCAGCATCCCAGAGTTTTATTGTTTTATCACCGCTACCACTTGCTAGAATTCGTCCATCGATACTAAAAGCAATAACACGCAACGCGCCAGTGTGGTCTTCAAGCGTTCTCACGCACTGAAGAGTCTGTATATTCCAAAACTTTATGGTTCGGTCATAGGTACCACTGACCAGCGTAGTGCCATCCGGACTAAAAGTAACAGTAAACACAGGACTATTATGACCTGTTAAAGTATTCAAGCACTTTCCTGTATCCACGCTCCATAATTTGATAGTACGGTCTTCGCTAGCACTTGCAAGTATTGCACCACAGGGGCTAAAAGCTACCGAGTAGACAGTTTTAGTATGCTCTTTTAGGGTGTGTAGACACTGACCGTTGCGGATATTCCAAAGCTTTACGCTTGGATCGTTGCTACCGCTTGCTAGAAGCAGCCCGTCAGGACTGAAGGTAATAGACCATACCCAATTAGTGTGACCGCGTAGTGTGAGTATTGGTTGATTGTCTATTATCTGCCACAAGCGGATTTCATTGAGTGTGTCTGCAGTGGCGAAGCATTCTCCAGTAGGACTCAGTGCCAGGGATAAGATTTTTCCAAAAACGTTTGTGAAAACAGTTTGTACAAATTTAGAATAAGCAAAGCTGACTTTATGTAAAGTCATTCCTTGCAGATAAGCTTGTCGAATTTCGAGATAGGAGAAGTCGTATTTCTCTAAACTAGATTGTCCAAAGCAAAGCAGGTTAAGGGAATTTCCTGCTATGTAACCGGATTTGCTGGGGGACTTTTCGCGTATCGTGGAGAGAATTTGAGTCAGTTGTGCTTCAAGCGTAGTATTCTCTAAACTTTCAATGAGTGTTTGATGCAGGGGATGAAGGATGAGAACTTCTTGACTTTTGCGTACATAATCTTTGGCTGAAGCTTTGATAATCGCGTGAGTGTTAAACAAGGAAACATTGCCCGTGGAAATCTCTTGAGTGATTTGTTCAATCAACCGGTCAGTCATGTACTCAATGAGAACTGGCTGTAAAGTAAAGGCAGAGGCATGTTCGTTTTTTTCAACTGGTAATCTACGTTGTAGGGATTGCAGCGTTGATGGAAGACATTTTTGCCGAGAAGAAGTCAGGATATCATGACGTAAATCAGCAATTGATACAGCTCCCCGGTTAATTGCAAACCAGTAAGTGATTTCCCTTTCTTGCTCTGAGAGTCGTTGAAAATGCCAATCCAGTAAATCGTGCAAATCTTCAAAGACTTGTTTACCCTCCCGTAAAAAATCAGAGATGTTGCCGAAGAAAACTTCTTGGATATGTCGCGCCGCCAGTTCCAGGACTAGAGGATTCCCATTATAAAAAGCAATCAATTCCTGCCATTCTTCATCAGAACCCTTAAAAGTGCCAATTTCGGCAAAAATTTTGCGTCCTTGTGCATAATTTAGACCCCCCAGTTCCAGAACCTGCACGGGATAGGGACTACGATCCAGTTCTTTTGGCTTCTCGCGGCTCGTCAACAATAAGCAACTTTGATGGGGAACTTGTGCGATCGCTTTGAGGAGTTGACCATACTCTTCATAACCTTGGCGATATTGTCCTGTGCAATCGCCACCTTGCAAAACAGTTTCTATATTGTCGAGCATCAGGAGACAGCGTTGAGATTGCAGATACTGCAACACTAGTCTCAGTTGCTCGTCCACAGTATCAGGTAAACGAGTTTGTTGGTTAGATAAAAACTTAATCCAGTCAGTAAGGATAGTCGTCAAGGGTGGAGCGTTAAGTAAGGAGCGCCAGATAATATAAGTAAACTCATGCTGAATGCTGCGAGCTAACTTTAGGGATAAGTCCGTCTTACCAATACCCCCTTTACCCAAGCGAATGGACAGTTTAGTTTTACCGATACCACCAAAACCAATAATACCAACGAGTTGACATCGGTCTTTGAGAATCCATTGCTCTAGAAGTTGCAGTTCTTCTTCACGTCCAAAGAACACCGAGACATCCGGTGCTGTTCCCCAGTCTTGGTTATCTCGTGATTGCTGCGGTTCCGAGCTTTTTTCTATTCCCAGCCGTTCCAAAGCTGCTTTAAAGTTTTTTTTACTGACTTTTTCTCCGAGCGCCTCTGATAGGGATTTCCATAAATCAGAACCTGCATCTTTAAGAGTTTTCTCAGACCATGAAAACTTCTCTGCCATCTGCTCATAGGTTTGTCCTTCCCAAGAGGCTGATAGTATTAATTTTTCCCGATCGCTCAAATGCTTCCCTGTACAAGTAAATATGGCAGCGTCTGCAACAGCCAGCGCTTCCTCAATCTTCATGATTTTAAGTGGTCATAGAAAATTAACATCAGTATTTTAGAGGAAAGTCAGTAGATATCCGACTTTTTCCGACTTTCTTCCAATTCTGTCCGACTTTTTCGCACTGACATTACTTAGCAGATTTGAGAGTATAGCTTTGCCAGCAAAGATTCAGATTGATTTTGATAGCGAAAACAGGTTGTTTAATGTCCGCTTAGTTTTTACTATAAGCAGGTAGTTTGTGGTATTGACTTACTTGTTTTGCTGACTTTCAATAACAATTTTCGCTAAGAAAAAAGCGTAATTACTTAAGCGTAATTAAGGTAAAGAATGGTTGATTGCAGTGACATAGTTTTTAGTAGTTATTCACAATGAATTCTCTAGAAACCCAAAGACTGAGCTTTGCCTACGATGGTAAACCAGTCCTAACTCATCTCGACTTGGTAATTCCTTCAGGTAAAATTACCGCTCTGGTCGGTCCCAATGGCTGTGGCAAGTCTACCTTACTGCGCTGTCTGGCGCGGCTGTTAAAACCACAGGTAGGTACTATTTACCTCAATAGTACTGATATCTTCCGACTTCCCACAAAAGCGGTAGCTCAGCAGTTGGGAATTCTGCCCCAAGGATCAGTCGCCCCAGAAGGATTGACTGTGCAAGACTTGGTCGCGCAAGGTCGTTATCCATATCATCATTGGTGGCAATCGTGGACTCTTGACGATGAGTCTGAAGTACAAAAGGCACTGAATATTACTAACCTTGTGGGGTTAGCTGAGCGTCCCGTCGATACCCTCTCAGGTGGTCAACGCCAGCGAGCTTGGATTGCCATGACTTTGGCACAAAACACGCAAATTCTGCTTTTGGATGAGCCGACAACATTCTTGGATCTGGCTCACCAGGTAGAGGTGTTAGATCTGCTATGGGATTTGAATCAGCTTGAAGGACGTACAATAGTCATAGTATTACATGACCTAAACCAAGCTTGTCGCTATGCTCACAACTTAGTAGCCTTACGCGACGGACAGATCGTTGCTCAAGGCAGCCCACAAGAGGTGATAACAGAGGAAATGGTACAACAGGTTTTTGGGCTAGCGTGTCGTATTGTGCCAGATCCGGTAGTCGGGACGCCTTTATGCGTGCCGTTGGGTCGTCATTTTCACTCTGGGCAATCTGGTAGTTAGCTCTAAAAACTTTGTGGGAATGAGTCTCTTAGTTGCTGCTGTGGGAATTTGGACTTGGCAAAATACTCGTCGCGTTTTACAAGATGCTCTTTAAATTTTTGGAAATGTAGAGAATTCTTGACTATTAGATGAATAAATTTAGGAAATATGCGATCGCACTCCTCAAATTTTCAGATAAAATGAAACTTTAAATACTACAATCAAGCAATATCTTCGCTATCCTGTGAGGTTTGGCTGTGCGTTCACCAAGTGTCTCCCAAGTAGATTCGCTTTCCCCAATTTCTCTTCCGCAAATAGAAAATCAAATTAACTCAACGGTTTCGACATTACCAGTCGCGACACCCAAACGTGTATCTGGTGGTTATGCGCTACTTGACAGCCTCAAGCGTCATGGCGTGGAATATATTTTTGGTTATCCTGGTGGTGCTATTCTCCCGATTTACGATGATTTGTATAAAGCAGAAGTTGAAGGTCGCGGGATCGAGCACATTCTGGTGAGACACGAACAAGGAGCTGCACACGCAGCTGATGGTTATGCTCGTGCAACAGGTAAAGTCGGAGTCTGCTTTGGAACTTCTGGTCCTGGGGCAACCAATTTAGTTACCGGCATTGCTACCGCCTACATGGACTCCATCCCCATGATTATTGTAACGGGACAGGTATCACGTCCAACGATCGGTACAGATGCATTCCAAGAAACAGATATTTACGGAATTACCCTCCCCATTGTCAAACATTCCTACGTCGTGCGCGATCCCCGCGATATGGCACGCATTGTTGCGGAAGCGTTCCACATAGCAAGTACTGGTCGTCCCGGACCCGTGTTAATTGATGTTCCCAAAGATGTTGCCCTTGAGGAATTTGACTATATATCTGTAGAACCAGGTTCCGTAAAATTACCAGGATACCGTCCTACAGTTAAAGGAAATCCTCGCCAAATTAGTGCCGCAATTCAGTTAATGCGTGAAAGTCGGCGTCCCTTGCTGTACGTAGGTGGCGGTGCGATTATCTCAGGAGCATATCAAGAAGTTAAACGCCTAGCAGAGTTATTTAACATCCCTGTCACTACAACATTAATGGGGCTAGGTGCTTTTGACGAACACCATCCCCTGTCTTTGGGAATGTTGGGAATGCACGGTACTGCTTATGCCAACTTTGCTGTCAGTGATTGTGACTTGCTAATTTGTGTGGGTGCAAGATTTGACGATCGCGTAACTGGAAAGTTAGACGAATTTGCGTCTCGCGCAAAAGTTATCCACATTGACATCGATCCAGCAGAAGTTGGTAAGAATCGAGTTCCTGAAGTCCCCATAGTTGGTGACGTCAAAACAGTCTTGCAAGATTTACTGCGTCGGTGCAAAGAAAATACACATAACCAAACACAAGAGTGGCTGACTCTCATTAACCGTTGGAAAGAAGAGTACCCTCTAGAAATACCCCATTATGCCGATAGCATTTCACCACAAGAAATCATAGCAGAAGTAGGTCGCCAAGCACCCGATGCTATCTTCACCACAGATGTAGGTCAACATCAAATGTGGGCAGCTCAATTCCTCAAAGCAGGACCGCGACGTTGGATTTCCAGTGCTGGTTTGGGAACAATGGGTTTTGGTGTACCTGCAGCGATGGGTGCTAAAGTTGCTTATCCAGATCGTCAAGTCGTCTGTATCAGTGGAGATGCCAGTTTCCAGATGAACTTGCAAGAATTGGGTACGCTGGCACAGTATGGCATAAATGTCAAGACATTAATTATCAATAACGGTTGGCAGGGAATGGTGCGCCAGTGGCAACAAGCTTTCTACGGAGAACGTTACTCATGCTCCAATATGGAAGTTGGTATGCCAGATATCGAGTTCTTGGCAAAAGCATACGGCATTAAAGGTATGGTTATTCAAAACCGCGATGAGATGAAAGATGCTATTGCCGAAATGCTCGCACACGATGGTCCAGTTGTCGTTAACGCTTATGTGACTAGAGACGAAAACTGTTACCCAATGGTAGCTCCAGGTAAGAGTAACGCTCAGATGGTAGGCTTGCGACGCCAACCGCAAAAAGCATCACTTGAGCCAATTTATTGCAGCAACTGTGGTGCAAAGAACCAGCCCAGTAATAATTTCTGCCCTGAGTGCGGTATAAAGTTATAACATCCTCACTCCTATATAGTTTAGTTAGAACTTACACAATGCCTCCCTTTTTCAGGGAGGTTTTTGTTTGGTTTTAGAATTGGAAAATTGCTGTAATTTCTGGTGTGATTGTGGGAATACTAAATTACAGCAACAACAAGTAAGCCTGTAAGAGGATCTTTTTAAAGTCTACTCTTGTATCAAGATCCCCCCTAACCCCCCTTAAAAAGGGGGGAAAATACTCTTAAAGTCCCCCCTTTCTAAGGGGGATTTAGGGGTATCTAAAGCTTTTTTCTAAGGGGTATCTAAAGCTTTGGATACCTTCGCCACTACTTTTAAAACATCCTCTAAACCTGGTTTCAAATGCTTATTGAAGCAATGTAGGGTGGACAATGCATCGTATGAAGCTTTTGTGCGGTAAACCCTACTTAGATAAAAAACCGTGAGGATTCAATCGTGAGAAAACTTAAAGAAGCGCTTATTTAACAAAAGGAAAAAGGTGGCAAATAGCTGTATGTACTAGTTTAGTTTTCCTAGCTATGTTGTTTTATTCTTTTATTTTAGGTATATTTTCTATTTTTATAGAAAATATTATAACTTCTATAATAGTATCTTGTTTTTTAGACATTATTTTAGCAATAATTCCTATTTTGCTATTTTTATTTTATTGGCAAGCAAGGCAAGTAGATTGACACTCACCGCTATGAAGTCATTGTATTATTGTAGACAATCCTACAATTAGAATATTAATAATAGTATAATTATGTATAAATATTTACATAAATTACGGATATCTATAGTAGATGATGTCGATAGCTGTATATGAATGACTATTATTTTTGAAATATATGGTATCAAAACGATAACAGCTACGTCAGCTGTAGAAGGTTTAAAAATGAATTAATACTAGAAATAGCAAAATTTGTTAAAATTCAGGAGTAAAATCAACAAAATTACCAACAATTAAATGATTCAAAATACTATACAGGGCGAAGGCGATAATATGTACTTGCAGCTGATGGCGCTCAGCCAGAAAGCGTTAGACAATGGATATTACGAAACTGCGTACCACATATTATGCGCTGCTATGCATTATGCATATGCTCAAAATAATGAAAAACATTTAGAAGCTGTAGCAAAAGCAGCGAAAAAGCAACTAGATTGGATTGATGCTCGCGATCCAACACATCGTATGTCAAGTCAGTCCTCAGTTAAGCGGAGTGGTATAAACTTGTACCAATCTCTCATGACACAGGTTAATGCAGATTTGCAGATTATACGCCAGCAACGGCGAAAAGAAAACTTTAAACATTTACCCTGGTTGGGCGATAAGTAGCTAAGCAAAATTAATTACATAATTTTCACCAAATTCTTTGAGGATTTTTTTCCGAGATTTAACAAAAGTTGACCAGCTAGAATAGGCATCTATTTCAATCCACTGATATTTAATATACCGCCATAGTATCTCAATCAAATTTAATTCTGGTGAATAAGATGGCAATTCAAAAATGGTAATTCCTCGTTCTCGCCATTGTCAACAAAAGATTTCTGACTCTTCAAGAAGTCGGGAATCTAAGTCTTTTTGAAGTATCAATACTTAACCCAGCATCCGATGTTACCGTTCCACCCTGGAAATTGACTATGATTGGGCGGGACGAATTCAGTGAGAATTTGAATTGTTTTGTTGTTAGATCGATCCACTCCCGACGTGTTACTGAGTGATATCGGCATGGTTGAGATGGACGGTTATATGCTGATACAGCAAATTCGCTCCCGCCCACCCCATCAAGGGGGAACGATTCGGGCGATCGCTATAACTGCTTATGCTATGGATTGCGATCGGCAAAAAGCACTTCAGGCAGGGTTCCAAGCTCACATCACAAAACCCGTGGAACCAGAGATGTTGGTCAAGACAATTATCAATCTCCTAAATCGGAACTGACTTGATACCATAATTGTGTTTTACACGCGGTTTAGTAAGATATCCCTCGATATTTCCTAGTTGATTTTTTAGGAGATGGTTTGTGTTCGGTAGATGGCTGGGACAAAGGGAGACTGTCACACTCACCTTGCTCGTTTACTAGGTTGGAATTAGCAGATTTTTCCTCATCGTTTGAAAATAAGTTTTGGGATGAGTTGTGGGAACGAACAGAAGTTGTCGGCTTTTTCTGTGTTTGAACTGTGGTCTCCGTATCAGCGACTGGAAATGAAAGACTAGCAGGCTCATACAACTTATAATTTATAATTTCAGTTTCGCCTGCTAACTTCTGTTCTTTCTCCTCAACCCAAACCGTTAGATATGACCGATTTTCTACAATCAAACAGAAGAGATTAGCATCAAGAAATTCTTGACAAACCTTGAGAGCTTTTTGTCGATACTGTGTAGACAAATCTATAAATCTAGTTAAAATTTTATTCTTAAAAATAATTTGTGATGCTCCCTTGTAGGAAACACCCTGAATTTCTAAATCTTCTAGTCTAAGAAAGAGCACTTTTACTTGTAAGTAATAAAACTAGTATTAAATGAGTATAACAGTTCCCTAGTTGTTTATACTCTCTTCATACAAGGTTTATATTTCACGCTCGCTTTGAATCACATTATTACCCCCCCTTAATTCCCCCGATGTATTGGGGGGAATTAAGAGAAATAATATTCTTGTTACTTTTTGCGCTTTAGAATTTGCTCTGCTGTTAATTGTAACACTTCAAAACGAGACTGAATTCGTATCTCTCCAGTATATATAGCTTCCTCATAAAAACCAGCTATGAGAGTAAAAACTGTTATCTTGCTGGTTGCTGGATCGATCGCCCAATACTCAGGTACACCTCTAGTCGCATACTCAGAGCGTTTGAAGCGGTAATCTCGTTCTTGATTCGTTTTACCAGGTGATACAACTGCGATAATTAAATCTGGTGGAGGCATATCGCGAGTAATAATTCCGCGATTATCGCTCAAGATGTCCACCAACTCTTGTGATAACACCATTAGATCGGGTAACCTTGTTTGAGCCATTGCTCCGGTTACCTCAATTTCCGTATCTTTATGGCAAAGTCGCTCCTCATTAAAAACCTCTAAAAGTTTTACCAGTAAAAACAATGCAATTTTGGAGTTACCTCTATCTTCTGGTGGTATTGCTACAACTTCTCCAGCCACCAGTTCATATCGTGCATCTGTACCATCATCATACTGTAGATACTCTTTAAAAGTCAGCCGTTTTTTAGTAACTATTGTCATGGCGATCGCGCCTTCCTGACGTTCTCATCTGAAAACCCATTCTAGTAAAAATCGATATAAATAAGTCGTTTTCAACAGACTGCACGGATTTACCCAGTTTAGGGACTTCCAAAGAAAAAAATAACCAACTTGCTTTTGTGGGACGGGCTTCTAGCCCGTCATTAATAAAGAACGGGCTAGAAGCCCGTCCCACAAGATGGGTAATTTATTTTTTGGACATCCTTTATATTTTATGGTCACTGGTCATTGGTCACTGCTTACTAATTACCAAGAAAGACGTAAACCCTGCTTTTTCATTGCTTGTTGCAATTGAGGCATTCGTTGTTTTGGAACAATTTGAGCGGGAGTTAAATCTGGTTGAGTCAGTAGCCAAGCGGCTGTCACGCCAGAAGCAGCACCAATACCCCACTCGCTATGATGAATGCGAGTCACTGCATTGACAATGTGAGTCACAGCTATACTCTTCCCACCAATCAAAAGATTATCGATTCGCTGAGGAATCATGCTTTCCAAAGGAATCATGACGGGACGAACCACAAATTCTCTAGCTGGGGCTTTGGTTGCTTCGTTGGATGGTTCCCAATTACGATAACGACACCCATGAATATCAATATCATAATGAGTGACAGCGACTACCGTTTTGGAAACATCTCGACCGCTCGAAACATCTGTTCTAATATCTGCTTCGCGCATCACAAACTCATTTTGTCCGTAGGCTTTGCGTCCTAAAATTCTGCGTCCCTCCCGAATATAAGGCATCATACTTAATCCCGAAACCGTACTCATAGGAGACTCTGTTCCAAAGAGGTAAGTCAGGGGAAAATTAGGTTGAGCTTGAGTTTCTAAGAGCCATTCCGCAAAAAAAAGCGCATGATTTTCACCTTCTTTTAGTGCTTCTAAAGCAAGCCCTCCCGCCCAGTTTTGCCTCTGTCCTGAAGCATTTATCTCTTCTTGTGTCAGAATTAGATGCGGATTCATTAAGTTCCAGTCGTTACCGCGATTCCAGTTCACCATAGTTATGTCTCCACGAACAGGAGTATCGACAAAGGGGTCACTGCGACGCATACTCACAATGCGCCTGTAATTAAAAAAGCTTCGACCTGCAAATACAGGAGTTCCTTTAATGGAATAATCTTTTCGATGTTCCTCTTTTGATATTCCTGACTCGAGCCGAGATAAGCGATCGCGACTTAAACCCCCATCATCATGAATAGCAACTGCAAATGTGTTGGTAAACGCTTGGGTGCATTGGGGGTTATTTTTAGGGGCTGCATGAATTTCACCTGTTGTAGCCCGAGATTCCGAACCCTGTCGGTGAGGAATATTTGCCCATCCTATCAATTCTCCTGTATCCGTGGCGTCAATGACTATCATGCGATCGCCTTTTGGGGCTTGCAATCGTATTGGGACTTTTTCAAATTCCTCATTATCAAACCAGGAATACCAAGAGGTTAATTCTTGAGACAGGCGACCTTTGGGAACATAATTAGAATTCCGTGGTATTCTTTTCACTGCGTAAATTGAAACAATTTGCCGCCCCGTACTGTCAAATTCAGCCCCTTTGAATGCGATAGAAGTTCCCCAACGACTTCCTGGTGCAGAACTAGAGGAAGACTTGAGTAACTGTTCTGCTGCTAACGCCCCTGCTTTCGGAGGAAAACACAACTTACCCACCCAACAGCTATTAATATCTTTCACCTTTAAAGAAGAAGAAACATTTGACCATGCAGGAAGTTCTACAGGTTGTTGTGCGATCGACTGCTTGAATTCAATCCAACTTTTTGAATGATTCTCCTTAGCCCGCATTGCCAATGATTCATCAACAGCCGCAACCCCTTGAGAACTAATTTGTCCTCCCAGCCAAGGAGTCAGTTCAATTAAACAAGTCTTTGCACCCGACTGCATTGCTTCAGATGCTGCTGCTACGCCTCCTAAAGAACCACCAATTACAACAATAGAGCATTCCCAAACCTCTTTTGCTGTGGGTAGGGGGTTAAGTTGAGGGAACCCGTTCGCTCCTATAAGCGGTTTAACTTTTGCCTTAGAGCTAGGTGTCGAATCGAGTTTTGAGTTTGGCAAGAGTAGTGCAAATCGGGTATGGAAATAACCCAAACTGACAACACCAAAGAAACCCAAAGCTGATATTAACAGAATAAATGGACTGAGACGGCGAGGTTGCTTCACTAGAGGTAAGAGAACAGATTTTCATTTTTCAGATGATATCTTAAGCTTCGCCCGATCTCACACCCCCGACCCTCGTTCCCAGGCTCCGCCTGGGAATGCCTTCCTAGAGGCTCCGCCTCCCGTACTGAAAAAGTCAGAAAAAGTCAGAAAAAGTCTTACCTTCATTCATATTCTCTGTTTGTTTGCGAAAAGCTCTCCAACCCTAGTGAATCTATATGTGAAAGTAAATTCGCTGATAGGTTCAATCGCCTAGAAGCAAATTATGACATTGACTAAAAATATTTTTTGAGCAAGTGTCATTCAATAGAAGCCAATTTAATAAAAAACACGGCTTCAATATAATCTTTTCGTTATCAATCTGTAATCAAAGGAGAAAATTATCATGAGTCAACAACATCCTTCTATCTTACGTCGTGGTGACAAAGGTGCAGAAGTTGAGCGCTTACAAGGCGACCTATCTTACTTGGGATACGATCTAGGTCCTACTGGTGTTGATGGCATTTTTGGTGAGTACACTGAAAAGGCTGTTAAGGCATTTCAAAAAGATAGCAACATCACTGTAGATGGTATCGTTGGTCCTGAAACCGGAAGAGCTTTGGGTACTCGTCTAGCAGCATAAATAAATTGTTTTACGACTTGCTAAGCGTGATGTAGAGAGTTTTTACACAAATTCTCTACATTTTTTTATTTTTAATCTTCCGCATTAATACTTACAGGTATTTTCAGGTAAACAGACCATCGTTGGTAGGGGCGCAAGGCATTGCGCCCCTACCAACGATGTGGTTCATTTAGGTGAAAATTGCTGTAATATATCAACGATTGCTCTTTGAGATAATTCCTCAAGGAAACATTAAGAGTAGGTTGGGTTGAGGAACGAAACCCAACATTGAATCAAATTATTAAATGTCACTCCTTTAATTATGAAAGCGATAATTAATAGTTAAATCGCCAGATTTTACATCAATTGAACTATATCGAACAATTGCCGTATTGGAATACCAATCATTCTTCCAGTTGAAATTTATACTATTATTCAATTTCTCAGTTTTATAAACTTTACCCTCAATTAACAAACTAATACTTACCGTACCATCAAGCTTACCAGTTCCTCGAGTAATTAAAGAATATATATGACCTAGAGAAGGAGATTTGTTAATAGTTACTATCTCAGGTTTCCGAACATCTTTAATTCATATCGAGCGGTAAGATGGAGAACATGAAGTCAGCAAATAGGATAGAGCGATAAGCTGGGTACAGCTTGCGCTTCGCGAACGCACAAGTTACATAAAGACTTTTTTTCATATTCAATCTCATTTTTGAGAAACTAGATTCCCAACTTCTTAGAGAAGTCGAGAATCTGATAGCAGTCTCTACATTAAACTTACATTTGACGACGGTAGCAGGCAAACTCCATGGTAAAAGTTGCCATACCAGAAGTCAGAGACCTCAAAGCTGTAGAATAGCCAAACATTTTTTCCAGAGGAACTTCAGCCCGAATCACCGAATCGCCTTGCATGGTTTCAGAACCCAACAGCAAACCACGACGAGATGAAAGGTCGCCCTGAACTCTTCCTACAAACTCGTTAGGTGTTTCCACCTCCACAAGCATAATAGGTTCGAGCATCACAGGCTTTGCGTGAGCGAATGCTTGCTCAACAGCTTGATGCGCCGCAGACCGAAAAGCGAATTCTGAAGAATCAACAGAATGGTAGGAACCTCCTTCCAAAACCACTTTGACTCCTGTTACGGGGTAACCTTCCAACAAGCCCGATCGCATTGCTTCTTTGAAACCTTTTTCGCAAGCAGGAATGTATTCCTTGGGAATTGCTCCGCCAACAACCTTATTTTCAAACACAAAGGGTTCATCTGATGGTTCAATTCTCCCAATCACATGAGCAAATTGACCGGAACCGCCGGATTGTTTTTTGAGTCGGTAGTCGAAACTCGCTCGTTGCGAGATGGTTTCTCGGTAAGCTACAGCTGGTTGTCCCACATAGACCTCAGTGTTATATTCGCGCTTGATGCGCTCAACGTAGATTCCTAGATGAAGTTCTCCCATTCCAGAAATAAGAGTGTTATTCGACTCCGGATCTAGGCTGACTCTGAATGTAGGATCTTCCCGTTGGAAACGGTGCAGTGCTTTTGCAAGACGATCTGTATCTTCTTGTTTCTTAGGACTAATCGCCAGAGTTATGACTGCTTCTGGAACAAACATCCCTTCCAAAGAAATTGGCATATCTTCAGAACACAAAGTATCTCCAGAAGCACAATCAACACCCAATAGAGCAACAATATCGCCAGCGACAGCAGTTTTGACTTCTTCTCGTTTGTTAGCGTGCATCCTAACCATTCGACCAATTTGCACTCGCTTGTCTGTTCGCGGATTGTAAACAAGATCGCCCGGTTTTAAAGTCCCTGAGTAAATGCGAGTGTAGGTTAATTGTCCAAAAGACTCTACTGTTAGCTTGAATGCTAAAGCTACTATGGGAGCATTCGGACTGGGGACTAACTCTTTGACATCCCTATCTACAGGAGAAGGAAGGTAAAGGGCGATCGCATCCAGCAAGTTTTGCACTCCTTTGTTTTTGAAAGCAGAACCGAGTAGTACTGGAACTAATTCCAGTCTTAGGGTGGCTTGTCGTATGGTTTCCCAAATCAGTTCTTTAGGAACTTCTTCACCTTCCAATAACATGGTTGTCATTGGTTCTGAAAAGAAGGACAAAGCATCTAGCATTTTTTCTCGTGCTTGTTGTGCTTCGTCAGCAAGAGTAGCAGGAATGGGATTTTTTACCCAGTTCTCACCATTTTCGCCCTCATAGTAATTCGCTGTCATTTCCACTAAGTCAATGACTCCCTGAAATTGGTCTTCACTACCAATTGGGTACTGAAGTAACACCGCATTCAGCCCAAGGCGATCGCTCTTAGCGCAAGCTGTAACCAGCTTATCGCGCATTGCTTGCACGACACGGAAAGGGTTTGCACCCGCCCTATCCATTTTGTTAATGAATGCCAAACGCGGAACCCGATATCGCTTCATTTGACGGTCTACTGTAATCGACTGTGACTGCACGCCAGCTACAGCACAAAGTACCATCACAGCCCCATCCAACACCCGCAAAGCACGCTCGACTTCTATCGTAAAATCCACGTGTCCCGGCGTATCAATAAGATTTATTTGAGTTTCTTGCCACTGACAAGTGGTAGCAGCTGAGGCGATCGTAATTCCATGTTCTTTTTCTAACTCCATGAAATCCATAGTGGCACCCTTGCCACCTCCACGCACTTCCTCAATATTATGGATTCTGCCAGTATAAAATAGGATTCGCTCCGACAATGTGGTTTTACCAGAATCTATGTGGGCAGATATACCAATATTGCGGATGCGTTCTCGGGGTTTCATCGACTTCCTTTTTGTTAAACGAACAATTAGCCACTGTCTCAACAGCAACTATATTTATATACTACATTAATACTACATAAATGTAAAGAGTCACTGGGCAATGCCCACCCAACATTATTGTTCTACTTAAAGTGTTGATAGTATCAAAACGATCCGAGTGGTTAGAAAAAGTCAGAAAAAGTCTTACATTCATTCATATTCTCTGTTTGTTTGCGAAAAGCTCTCCAACCCTAGTGAATTAATATGTGAAAGTAAATTCGCTGACAGGTTCAATCGCCTAGAAGCAAATCATGACATTGACTAAAAAATATTTTTTGAGCAAGTGTCATTTAATGGAAGCCAATTTAATAAAAAACACGGCTTCAATATAATCTTTTCGTTATCAATCTGTAATCAAAGGAGAAAAGTATCATGAGTCAACAACATCCTTCTATCTTACGTCGTGGTGACAAAGGTGCAGAAGTTGAGCGCTTACAAGGCGACCTATCTTACTTGGGATACGATCTAGGACCTGCTGGTGTTGATGGCATTTTTGGTGAGTACACTGAAAAGGCTGTTAAGGCATTTCAAAAAGATAGCAACATCACTGTAGATGGTATCGTTGGTCCTGAAACCGGAAGAGCTTTGGGTGCTCGTCTAGCAGCAAAAGCTTAATTGTTTTACCGATCGCTAAGCCTAATGTAGAGAGTTGTTACACAAATTCTCTACATTTTTTTATTTTTAATTTTCCCAGTAAATATTTAATAGATAAATGCTTAATATTTTATTCATGAAAGCGAGAAGAATGTAGGTTGGGTTGAGGAACGAAACCCAACATTTCATCGAAGTATTAAATGGCGCTTCGTTTTACCCAATTCACAAAATATAAAAGATTCTTTTTCACAATAAACACGTATTTGAGAAGGATAAACGCAGAACGTAGACACTGTGCTAAGCTATTAGATTAAGTCCGGTTAAAGATTATCAATCCAAAATTTAAAATCTAAAATCCAATGACTTGTAATATCTATGCACTCATAGTAGGTATCGACGAATACGTCAGTCCCGTTCCTCCTTTAAGTGGCTGTGTAAACGATATTATGGCAATAAAAGAATATTTAGAAGGAAGAGTCAGTCAAGATGGATACAAGTTACACTTACGCACGCTACTAAACCAAGATGCCACTCGTCAAGCGATCGTTGAAGGTTTCCAGCAGCATCTGTGCCAAGCAAGTAGTGAGGATGTGGCATTCTTTTGCTATGCAGGACATGGTAGTCAAGAGCAAGCACCTGAAGAGTTTTGGGTTTTAGAGCCAGATCGACTCAATGAAACGCTAGTTTGTTACGACAGTCGCACTCCAAAAAGTTGGGACTTAGCGGATAAAGAGTTGGCAAAACTAATCGCTCTTGTCGCCGCGAAAAATCCTCATATTACTATTATTATGGACTGCTGCCACTCAGGGTCTGGTACTCGCGACACATACGGGGAGGCAGTTCGCCTTGCGCCCATAGATCGCCGAAAACGACCTTTAGACAGCTTCATTGTCTCATTAAAAGAAGCCGAAGAACTTTCTTCCGCTTCCCGCAGTCTGGAGGGAAATCCGACGGGTTGGAATTTCCCTAAAGGAAAATATATCTTTCTAGCAGCATGCCAAGATCGCGAGACAGCAAAAGAATATAACGGCAGTGGGCAACAAAGGGGCGCGTTTTCTTACTTTTTAGTCGATACATTGAAGAAAGCTAATGGCGGTTTAAGTTATAGGGATTTATTCAAGCGTGTTAATGCTCTAGTTCGTGCTAAAGTGACATCTCAATCTCCACAAATAGAAGCTACGGTATTGAGCGATCTAGACCAACCGTTTCTGAGAAATGCGATCGCTCAACGCCAACCCTACTTCACCGTCTACTGTGACAACGATCGCGACTGGGTAATTGATGGCGGCGCTGTTCACGGTATTCCCCACCCTAGTGGCAGCGAGACAACTCTACTAGCATTATTTCACTTTGACACTCCGAATGTACAGCTAACTCAATTGTCGGTGGCAATAGGTGAAGCGCAAGTCGTTGAAGTCATGCCGCAACTGAGTAAAGTAGAGATTAGCGGGATTGAAAACTTAGATTGTGAATTAACATTTAAAGCAGTTGTTACCAGTTTACCTCTACCGCCCAAAGGAGTTGCGATCGAAGGAGAACAAGCAGGTGTAGAATTGGCGCGTAACACCCTGCTCGCCACTGGTGGACAAAATCAGCCTTCACTCTACGTAAAGGAAGTTACCACGCCTGAAACAGCCGAGTTCAAGTTACTTGCTCGTGATGGTAAATATTTAATTGTGCGATCGGCAGATGACCGTCCTTTAGTTGCAGAAATTCATAGTTATACAAATGCAACAGCTTTGCAGGTAATTAAGCGATTGGAACATATTGCCAAATGGATGAATATTGCCGAACTCTCTAGTGTTGCCACCAGTCACCTCCGCCCAGATGCAGTGCAAATGATACTCTATCAAAATGAGCGAGAGATCCAAAATACCGAGATTCGCTTGGAATATCAACAAGAAAATGGCAAGTGGCAACCACCAGCTTTTCAAATCAAGCTGAAAAATACCAGCAATGAGCCAGTTTATTGTGCGCTCCTCAATTTAACAGATCGCTACGCAGTCAATGCTGGTTTATTTGAAACAGGAGGAATCTGGTTACAGCCAACTGGGCAAACGGGAGATGAAGCTTGGGCATTAAGCGGGCAACCGATCTATCCTACGGTTCCACAAAAACTATGGCAACAGGGAATTACTGAAGTTAAAGATATTCTCAAACTGATTGTTTGCACTTCAGAATTTGATGCGACATTGCTCGAACAAGAGGAACTCGACTTACCTTCTCGCCAAGTACCAACGCCCCGTCGCGGTAAAGGAACTCTCAACCGTCTCATGAATAGGATACCATCCCGCCAAGTGAGAGCCAAACCAAAGGAAGAAGTTTATGATGATTGGGTTAGCAGTCAAATCATCATTACCACCGTGCGATTGGGGGGCTAAAAACTACTGCATAAGTTATATCTTGAGCCACCTACTTATTTAGTAGCTTAATTAAAGCCATGTGAATTGAAGCCCAGAGGTCATTCAAACAAAAAAGGAGCAACCACTATGGCTGAATTCGCCAACAATCTGGCATTTGTGATTGGCATTAACAATTACGGAAGTAGCATTTCCTCCCTACAGAATGCTGTTAGTGACGCTAAACAGTTGGCAGAGATTCTGCGTGAAAAGCATGGCTACCAGGTGTGGGAGTGCTTGGATGAAGTCGCGACTCTGAAAAACCTTCTTCACCTGTTGGACACAACTCTTCCAGAACATACTACTGTAGATGACCGACTGCTATTTTACTTTGCCGGTCATGGAATTGCTCTCAATGGCGATGACGGTCCGCAAGGTTATTTAATTCCCCAAGATGCCGTTTTGGGAGACACCTCAACCTATCTACCAATGACGCAGTTGCAGGAGTACTTGAGTCAATTGCCCTGTCGTCATTTTCTTGGTATCTTTGACTGTTGTTTCGCTGGTGCTTTCCGGTGGTCGAGTACTCGCGATTTGTTACCAGTACCAGAAGTCATTCATCAAGAGCGTTACGATCGCTTTATTACCGATCCAGCTTGGCAGGTGATTACCTCTGCTGACTACGACCAAGAAGCCTTAGACGCTCTCAAAATTAACACCGAACGTGGTTCAGATGGCGAGCATTCTCCTTTTGCTGCTGCATTGTTTGAAGCGCTATCAGGTGGGGCTGATGTTTATTCTCCGGATACTCATGGTCAACCCTCTGGAGATGGGGTGATTACTGCTACTGAATTGTACATATATCTGCGCGATCGCGTTGAAGGAGAAACTTTTGGCGATCGCTTACGGCAAACTCCACGTATTTGGCCTTTAAAGAAACATGACAAAGGCGAGTATATCTTTCTCACCCCCGGACATGTACTGAACTTACCCCCAGCACCACCTCTAGATGAATCTCAAAACCCTTATCGCGGGTTGCAGTCGTTTGATGAAGAACATAGCCATTTATTTTTCGGCAGACAAGCGTTAACTGAACAACTTTACCAACATATATGCCAGCAGCCGTTGACTGTAGTACTGGGTGCTTCCGGTACTGGAAAATCCAGCTTAGTTAAGGCCGGCTCGATCCCCTACCTCAGGAAGTTAGACATAGCACAACAGCACTGGAAAATTCTTGCACCGATACGTCCGGGAGATTCACCATTACAAGCATTGAACAATACACTGGCACGGGAAAATTTAGCAGTTTCCGCGACAACCAACCTCACTACCGACAATATAGCAACTTGGTGTCAAAACAATCCTACATCAAAATTACTACTAGTAATAGACCAGGCTGAAGAATTGCTCATTTTTTGTCGGCAAGATCGACGGGAAAAATTTCTTAACTTCTTAAAGCAATTATTAGCTAAGTTTCCACAGCAGATACGGATTGTACTGACACTACGAAATGATTTTGAAAACCAATTCCAAGATTCTATTTTAGCTCCATATTGGCAAGCGGCGCGATTTTTCGTGCCAGTAATGACGCGAGAGGAATGGCGCTCTTGCATTGAAGAACCAGCATCAGCACGAGTGATGTATTTTGAACCTTACAGTTTGGTAGACAATTTAATTGATGAAGTCGCTCAGATGCCAGGAGCGCTACCTTTACTGTCCTTTACCTTAAGCGAGCTTTACCTGAAATATTTACGGAATATCCGTGAGGGGAAAACAGATAATCGAGCAATTACGCAAGAAGATTATGAAGAACTCGGTGGAGTAACGCGAAGTCTAACCCAAAGAGCTGATAGTGAATATGAGAAGTTAGTTCAACAAGATCCAGCCTATGCTCAGACTGTTTGCAATGTCATGTTGCGAATGGTAGCAGTGGGTAGTGAAGATACTCGCAGACGAGTACCCTTATCAGAACTAGAGTATCCAGAACCAGAAAACTCGCGGGTACAAGAGGCGATTAAGCGCTTTACAACAGCACGCTTACTTGTGGAAGGACAAGATACTGAGGGTAACCCTTATGTAGAACCTGCCCACGATGCCTTAGTTCAGGGATGGCAAAAACTACAGGAGTGGAAAAAAGATCGAGAGGAAAGTTTGACTTTACAACGACGGTTGACACAAGCAGCTCAAGAGTGGAAAAGTAAGGAAACGCTAGCAGGTAATCACAGAGTTGAAAATTTCGTTGATTGGTTGGATGGGAAATTCTACTCCGTCGAAAACTGGTTTAACAAAATAAATACTGAGTTTGTGCGACTATGGCAACCTAAAGTCAATCGGCAAGAGCGTCCAAAAGATAAACAAGTAGAGTTTCTTTGGAATTCCGAACCATACCTTGATGTCTTGAAGGAAAAACTCAATTCTAATCCCAAGTGGTTTAACCAATTAGAAGCCGAGTTTGTCCAGCATAGCGCTCAGCGAAGACGCCAGAACACAGCTTGGCGTTGGCGCATTGCCATTACGGTAATACTAGGATTGAGCGGGCTAATAGTCCTATCTTTAATTGGTCAATGGGGAACGTTATACGGTAATATGTCTTCCAAGACGCAAAGTGCTGATGGCAATTTAAGATCCAATAATCTTACTTTAGATGCGTTAAAAAATAGTTTACAAGCTGGGGAAACTCTGAAAAATCCACTTTTGCAGTTAGTCAAGCCAAAAGAACAGGATCGTGCACAAGTCATAAGCACGTTGAGAAGGGCGGTTTATACTGTGAGAGAATCTAACCGCTTGCAAGTACCTCTAGGCGCGGTTGAAAGTATTTTTTGGCTAGATGACAAGCTACTAATGGCTAGTGCTGACAATAACGGTACAGTCTATATTTGGAACAAAAAGATGGAAAAGCTACGGGTGTTAGAAGGTCGTAAAAACCCAGTTACAAGTATCAGATTTAGTCCAAATAATAGCAGACTTGCTATTGCTGAAAATAACGGTAATATTCGCTTATGGGATTGGGAAACAGGACTATTAATCGACTTGAAAAAGCATCAAGGCTTGGTTAAAAATGTTGCTTTTAGCCTAGATGGAAGTAAACTTGCTACTGTTGGCGCAGATGGTACAGCTAACTTGTGGCATTTGAGCAAACATTTGCAGGAATTTAACGAAACTAAAAGCAAAGCGCTTGGCGTTGGTTTTAATGTTAACAATCAACTACTACTAGTTACTGTTAGTCAAGATAACCGTATTGTCAGCTTATTGGATTCTGCTGGTAAAGAGTTGCGGACATTCAAACCTTTTGCCCCAGTGGAAAAGGTAATTATTAGTCCTGATGGTGAGAAATTGGTCATTTTCTATGCTGCTCATGGCAACGAAGAAGCTTCTAGTTGGTTGTGGAATTGGCAAAAAAACCAATTTCAGCGATTGGGAAAAGAAGTCATCGTAAGTTTTAGCAAGAATGGCAAAGTTGGCTCTACAGGATTTGATGATGGTATAATTCGATTAAGGGATTTGTCTAACAATCGAGTAGAAGTATTGAAAGGTCATAGTAGCCAAGTTACTAGTATCAACTTTAGAGCGAATAATCAGGAATTCGCTACCGCTAGCACTGACGGTACTATTCGGGTGTGGCATATGGAACATGAAAATTTGAATCCACTCACACCACTTCCTGGCAAAATTAGTAACATCAGTTTTACGCCAGATGGCAAACAAATGGCGGTTTTAAGACAAGACGGCACTGTAAGTTTATCTGATTTGTCAGGTAAGAACTCAAAAGTATTTGCAAGACGTTATAACCAGTCTAGTAGCTTGAGTTTTACTCCAGATGGTCAGAAACTCGCTATCTTAGATAACGGTACTCTAAACTTATTAAATTTATCTGGTAAGCAAGTGAAAGCTTTTCCGGTTAAACACTCATCTCAAAGTAACTTTAGTTTTAGGAAAGATGGCAACAAAGTAGCAATTTTGCAAGATGAGAATACTGTTCGCGTTTTGAACTTATTTAATGGGAAAGAAGAACCGAAACACGATGTAAATATAAATAAAGACAAACTTAGGAGCGTGGTTTGGAGAGAAAAAGATAGATTACAGGTAGCATCTGTGGGAGAAATAGAATCAGGACAGAAGAGTGTTCGTTTATGGGATTTGCAAACAAATCAACAAATCGCTATCCCATTTCAAGGACGTGCCCGCGAATTTGTTAGCATCAGTTTTGACAATGATGGTAACTTAATTGCTTCGGCTCAAGATGATGGTAAAGTTAACTTATGGTACAGAGAAGGGAATACCTTATCTAAATTGCAATGGACTGATGGCAAGATTAAAAGCGTCCAATTAAGTCCTGATGCTAGCGTGCTAGCTGTAATTGGCGACAACGGTACTGCTCGGTTAATGCGGCTTGGTACATTAGATCAACTACTCTCATTGGGTTGTCGCCACGCACGGGAGTCTCTCAACAGTAATCTCTTTGATGATAGCGATCGTCGCACTTGTCTTTGATGATAGCGATCGCCGCACTTGTGCTGACCTTGGTATTGGTGTTAAATCCCACCACCACTAGGAAAACTAGTCATTGTTCACTGGTCACTGGTTACTGGTCACTGGTCACTGATTATTTCTCCGCCCATCTGGGTACATTAGTTGTAGGCAGGTAAGCGTGAGGATAAGAAGAATTCGATGAAAAGGGTTTCGGGTCAATGGATAAAAACTGTTGCATTAGTCTCCACATTGGTATTTTTGGCATCCTCAGAGCGAATAACTGCTCAAGACATGGGAGCCTGTTACATGGTAACGACTTCTGGGAGAGCTATAAGTTTAGGAAACTTATGTGGTGTTACGCCATCCGATAAAGGAGTATTTCGGATTCCCATTAAACGTCGTGCGGGAAAAACTCCAATTGTAGATGTTACGTTTAATGGAAATAAAACTTTTGAAATGATTGTTGATACAGGTGCTAGCATCACTCTCATCACCTCAAGCATGGCAAATACTCTCAAGCTTAAGCCTACAGGTATTATGCAAGCAGAAATTGCGGATGGTAGCCAGGTTAAATTTCCTATCAGTCAAGTGAACTCTATTGCTGTTGGTGACGCTGTGGTAAATAATGTTGAAGTTGCGATCGCTCCCAAAGCTGGTATTGGACTGTTAGGTCATAATTTCTTTGATAATTACGATGTCAAAATTTTAGGAAACGTAATAGAATTTTCTCGGCGTTAAAGGTATCTTACAGTACTATTCCTATAAGTCAATAAGTCAAAAGGCTTATTTATTACGCTCTGTGGAAGTATTTTTAAAATTGTTTACACTCAGGGTAGAAAAAAAGCCATTAAAGTTCTGGTAGATATTTTTGATTTGAAAGAGATAAAAGTTTTATTTTTCATGCTTTAATAAAAATAACTATATCTCAAGCAAAGATGCTTGTTTCCTGCCACAATACCTGTGATAATTGAAGCTTGTCTCAAGTTTTGAATTGTTGAGTACTTAACAGGTTCCTTACTGTCTTCAGTGGAAATTGTCAAAAACATGAATCAATCAGTGCTTCCACTGATATATTTTAGAGTCGATCGCTAATATAACAGGAACCGACGAAAACAACTAGGAGGAGAAGCAGTGATTGTATTGATGCAGAATTATATCCAAATAAACATAAACTTTACAAAAATATACAATCAATCTGAAATTTCGTTAGCTTCAGAGCCTATAGAAGTTGGCGGGCTTAACGATATTAGTCAGATTTATCAAACCACTGGACTTTTTTTCTTAGTTTTCTTGGTAATTAATTATATTTTGGCGAAATATTTATATAAAAGGCAATGGGAACAACCAAAGCTAGTAGAAAATATGAGAGATATTAAGAAAGTGTTGAAACCCAAAAAGAGTAAAGCTTTTTAGAGGGGTATGCGATCGGCATCACCTGTTGCTATCTGCTACACCTTAATAACACGGGCGAGGCATATATAATAAGACGGGCGAGGACGCCCATCCCACAAGAGTCAAGTTGACTCTCGGTTCTTAAAGCTATAGAATCAGGAAAATGACTATAAATACGGATGCGACCTAGAGCATTACTTCCGTCTAAAACTTAACTTTCAAGTTTGTCTCTAAGTGAGGGTGTTAAAATCATTAACCCTCTGACTACTTCTTCTGGAGTTGCTGTACCATTAGTGATATGTTTGACAGTCTCCATCACCTCTAACGCTAAATTCTCTGGAATGCCCGATAGGACTAGTCGTTTTAATTCTAAAACGTCTACGCCTTTTTCTAATCCCGCGAGATATTCTTCTACGCTGACTCCTAAGTCTTCAATCTCCATTTTTTTTGAGTGTTATTGAATAAAAATACTTGGTAATAATTATATCTTGATGTTGCTATCATTTCATAGAACTATAAATCTCGTATTTGATTTTTGAAATATACGTAGTATTGAGTGATGCTTTTATTGTATGCTATACAAACTTTTTATGACTCATTTTCAATTTGGTGGATGGTATGAATTGCCATATCCAACCAATTAATATAAGTTTGTTCTTGTCGTAGCACTAGTTCTAGTACCAACCTTTGCAGAATTTGTTGGCGATTGTTGGAGAGGTTGTCAAGGGGTGGTAGCTCGATCGCTTTACATTCATCTAATTTTTCACACCGTGCTGCTCGTTGTTGCTCTAACAGTTTAATGATGGCATCATTCGGTAATTGAGCGGCAAAAAACATTTGAATGAGTAAGATGTCTCGCACAGTTGGTAAGGGTTGCGCTTCTTGAAGCCATCTTGTGAATTCCACTTTTCCTGCTTCAGTTAAACGGTAAACCTTTCGATTCGGGCGATCGCGTTGAATCTCAACCGTGCAGTTAATCCAACCCCTTTCTTCCAGTTTGTCCAAAGTTCTGTAAATCTGTGCTTGGTCGGCTTGCCACAAATGGGCAATGGTGCGATCGAAGCAGCTTGTTTTGAGGTCATAGCCAGTCATCTCTTCTTGCTGAAGCAGACCCATAATTGCGTGTGCCAAGGACATGATACGGTTTTCCGAATAATGATGTTCGCTTAATTACACTGTCATGACCTATATATGCTTGCGCTAATATATGATTAATCATATATAAAGTATAGTACTTTAAAGGAGGACTGCATGACTACCTTACACCTCAGCAAAGAACGGCGAACGGTTGCAGGAATCATCAGCAGCGTCGAGACGCTAGAGGGTGAGGGCATTGTTGTGCGCCGTCCCTTTCCAAAAAGTACTTTTTCAGATTTCGATCCATTTCTACTTTTAGATGAGTTAGGTCCTACTAAGGTTGCTCCAGGTCAAGCTAAGGGAGCACCCGATCATCCTCACCGAGGTTTTGAGACAGTTACTTACCTGTTACAGGGTTGCTTGGAACATAAGGATTCGCTGGGACATAGTGGAACACTTAATCCAGGTGATGTGCAGTGGATGACAGCAGGATCTGGTATCGTTCACTCAGAAATGCCGGAACGGGAATTTACTCGCACTGGTGGGCGGCTGCACGCGCTACAGTTATGGGTAAATTTACCGCAGCGCAGTAAGTTGATGCCACCTCGCTATCAAGAAATTCCAGCTCAACGCATTCCCACAGTGCGATCGCCAGATGGGTTGGTAACAGTGAAAGTCATAGCTGGAAGTGCGTTTGGTGTCAGTGCTGCCATTGAAACGCAAACGCCCATTATGTACTTGCATCTCACACTCCAACCAGGTGCAACAGTCGTTCAGCCCGTGCCGAGAGATTATAATGCCTTTGCCTATGTACTTGAAGGTGAAGGAGCATTCGGTGCGGATTTTGAGCGAGGGGAAGATGGAAAGATGGTTCTTTTTGCTCAAGATGGCGAAGAGGCAATTATCGCAAACTCATCCACAGAAGTACCACTAGAGGTACTGCTGATTGGCGGAGTGCCACTTAATGAACCAGTTGTTCGCTACGGACCGTTTGTTATGAACACCGAAGTTGAAATTGAGCAAGCATTTGCAGATTATCGTAACGGAAGGATGGGTACTATTAATGTCTGACACACTTTTACAACCAACACTTCAACGTTTGTCCGTTTTGCGTGACAAACTCCTCGACTTACACAAAATCTTGCTTGACACAGAACGTGCGGCTTACGAGCAAGTCCGTGGGCGAGTTTCTAGAGGAGAACTGCTACAACTGCTGATCTCTGACGAGCAATTTGCCTGGTTGCGTAACATCTCGATGTTAGTGGTAGAAATCGATGAAACCCTTCATGCAGATGAACCGATCGCTCTGGAAGATGCTCAAAGTCTGCTAGAAAGTGCTCGCAAGTTGCTGACACCTGTAGAAGATGGTAATACGTTTGAGAAAAAGTACTACGCTGCTCTACAGCGCGAACCTGATGTTGCACTAGCACATGCACAGATAACACAGATTCTTGCTCAGAAGTAATCCGAATCAGTTTTTTACAGTAAGAGTAGTCTATGTCATAAGTTTTAGTGAGTTGGCTCAGAGCCATCACTCGTTCCCAGGCTTTGCCTGGGAATACCTTTGAGCAGAGGCTCCGCCTCCCGTCTCGCTCCAGCCGCGATGAAAAAATTTCATTACTACCAATCATGAAACTCTTCCTTTCCTACTCCCTACTACGCGAGTAGCTTCAACAGATGGAGCACATAAGTTTCTTTTTGTGGCGTTATTTTTTGTAAGGTAAAGAAGATGAGGTTCTACGCCTTACAGGAGTATCATTGCCTTACTTACGTAAACGTAAGAACATTAGAACAGCTAATTTCCGTCACATTACCATTTCTAATAGTAAAAATCAAATAGGAGTCTTATATTGATTTATACGATCTCTGTTACAATTGAAGCTGCTACATATTACAAATCTTTATTCTTCAGTTTTATTCCTTTGGTAGAACAGATTGGTTCTTCAAAATTCATATACTGCAATTACCAAGCAATGAATTTCTTCCCTCCTAGTTTGAGACCTAACTAGGAGTTTTTTAATGTTTCTTAATATTAGTATATGTCTTAAGAAATAAACCCAATAGAGTCATCCTTAAGACTTGTGAATAATTAGTTCCGATGACAGATTGGGTATTCATATTTAACTTGCTATTCTGTAATTGTCAAAGAAAAAGTTTACCCCATTTAAAACAATGAACATTATTGCTTGGATTGTATTAGGTCTTATAGCTGGAGCCATAGCTAAAGCTATCTACCCCGGTCATCAAGGTGGTGGAATCTTGGGAACCATTCTGTTAGGAATTATCGGTGCTTTTGTAGGTGGTAGTTTAGGTGTATTCTTTAGTACTGGGCAATTTTCACTAGCAGCTACTACTCTTAGCATCCCTGGCATCGCATTAGCAGTTGTTGGTGCGCTTGTTGCTATTTTCATATGGAATTTACTTACCCGTCGTGCAGTTTAATAACTGAAAGCACGCTCAGTTTATAGTAAGTCTCAGGGAGCTAGCGTTCGTATAATATCCCTGAATTTAATAAAAAAAATGGCGCTATCCTAGGATTAGGATAGCGCTACTATATGTCTTTATTCTTTATCCTTCATACTGACTTTTCTCAGTGATGGTCTGTAGCGTCCAAGTAGGACCGTTGCAACGCGGTCCGTCAAGTGTCCAAATGAGTTTGTCCATACACATCTGCCGCGCCGCCATGTTTATTCCCCAAGCATGGTAAACCATGTACTCAGTCTTTTCGTCGAGACCTAGAACAATCGAGTTGTGTCCAGGTCCGAGAACATGACCGCGAAGCGATCGCAGCACGCGCGGTCCCGTTTCATTGCCTGCATCTGAGTAAGGTCCCATTACATTGTCAGCTACTCCATAATCCACACCATAGTTCTCAGTTTCCCAACGTCCACCGCTATAAAAACAGTAGTACCGACCTTCATGTTTCCTGACACAAGGACCTTCTAAAGTATGCCAATCAAAAATTTCACCGTACATTAAACGGTTGCTTAGAAACCTCTGCCAATCCGAACGCGCACGCAAGACAGTTTTCCCAAAGCCGGAGAGCTTTGTCATGCTTTGGAGGCGGTCTACATAGAGAGCAGTACCAGCACGCATACCGCTCCCAGTATCCAGAAAATCACGAGCGTAAAACAGATACCACTGTCCATCATCATCACGGAATGGATGCGGGTCAATGGCAAAGGGACAAGAATTAGGATCTACTAACGGTTCTCCAACATCCTCATAAGGACCCAAGGGAGTATCGCTAGTAGCAACGCGCAACTGATGATTTTTGTCTTCGTGTCCTACGGAGTAGTAGAGGTAGAACTTGCTGTCACTGTATGCAACTTCGGGTGCCCAAAAGTTGTCGCCAAGAGCAGAGTCTGGACGCTTCAGAGCATTACCAACAAAATGCCAGTTTAGGAAATCAAAGGAGCGTAACAGAGGAAAGACACACAAGTTGTTGGTGGAGCCAGTGCTTGTCGCATCAGAGATTTCGTCTATCTGTCCTTCTGCTTCTGCTGCACCAGTTCCGATCGCATAGTATACGTCCTGGTACTTCCATACAAAGGGGTCAGCGAAATAGCCTTTGTAGACTGGATTAATGTAAGTACGGGTTTGAGTGATGTTTTCCGGTTTTGGATCGATATGAGACATTGTGTCTGTAGGAAGTGGAATTGGAAGATAACAAATCCTCTACTGTTTTACTTGCGTAAACCTCTATCTATGTGTCAGTGTTCTGCTTTAAGCGACAGCATTTTTTAGTACTTGAAATTTACATAAGTTTCCACTTTTTCCTTTGGCAACTGCTCTACCACCTGACATCGCAATAACTGCCTGACTTTCTCAGGGAGGCTCTCATAGTAGTCTTGCGGGACAGTCAAATCCACTTTTACTGTATGTAACCAATGCATAACGTAGCCCATAACTACCATTGGTCGAGGCTGACAAGTCCTGTTTGGTGAACCTCGATGCAGCGCGAGAGGCGAGCGAACGATCGCGTCCCCTGGTTGCATATAAAAAGATTCCATCTGGATTTCGCCACTTGCAATTTTTGCCAGTCCCTCGTCACGCGATAGAAGATGAGTTCCACGCGCCATCTGGAATGGTCCATTCTCTTCCGTAACTTCAACTAAAGGAAAGTTAACAGCCAGGGCATAGAGTGGCGTTACTATTTGGTCTGAGAATAGGGGGCGAAAATCCCGGTGAATTTCTTGATAATCTGAGCCTTGTACTGGAATATCGGCTCCTAACTGAACCATTACGTATTCTTGGAAAAACACGCGCTCGAGGATGCCCAAAATCGTCGGATTGGCAAAAACAAACTCATTAGCAAATGGAGGAACCCAAGGAAATGTCAGATAGTAACGAGCAACTTCACGAGGAGCTAGCCCGCCTGGTTGATTTTGACGCTCTCGAAATAACTTTTCAAAAGCTTGTGCCCACTCTTCAATCAGTTTTCTGTCAAAAAGACCGCGAATCACACAGATTCCATCTCGATTTAAATCTTGTGCGAGTCGATCTAACTCGGTAGTTGTATAGTGAGCTTTTTCGATACTTTGAACCATTTGTCTATCCTTTTCAATTCAGAATATGAGAGTCTAATTTGAATTAGAATCTCAATAGTAGACATTTGAATATTCGCCGTGGATGTGCTCCACAGCTATTTGCGCTTCTGAATAGCTGTAACTAAAAGCGATTTTTTACTATTTGAGCAAAAAGTTACTTGCTATACAAAAATTGTAACTATTCCTTACAGTAGATGTATTTCTAAGAGTGACCAGTGACCAAGGCTCTGTCTTTCATAGTAGAATTAGAGGCTGTAAAAATATGGTAATTAGTGATACATGGAATCCCACCCAGTATGAAAAATTTCAAGCAGAAAGAAGCCGTCCGTTCTATGACTTAGTAAATATGGTACGCCGCCAAGAGGGTATGCGAGTTTTAGATCTTGGTTGTGGGACGGGAAAGTTGACAAAATATTTGCATGAAACAACAGCAGCACTAGAGACAATCGGGTTGGATGCTTCAGAGAATATGTTACAAGCAGCACGCGAATTTGAAGGACACGGGTTACGGTTTGTACAAGGACATATTGAAGAAAACTCAGTCACAGGAAAATTTGATTTAGTGTTTTCTAATGCTGCTTTGCAGTGGGTAACAGGACACGAGGCATTATTTGAAAAGTTACGTGCAAAACTGCAATTAGGGGGACAACTTGCTGTACAAGTTCCTGCAATGAACTCAGAACCAGTACATACTGTAGCAGCAGAGGTAGCACAGGAATTTAGTCAAGAACTGGGGGGATATATACGGCGCTTAGAGGTGCTATCGCCAGAAAAGTATGCGCGGTTACTTTATAAATTGGGGTTTGTAGAACAAGAAGTGAGGTTGCAAATATACGGACATATATTGCCATCACGAGAAGCAGTTATAGAGTGGTATCGGGGAACATTACTGACTACTTATGAACAACAACTAGATACAGAAACATACGAGCGATTTGTACAACGGTATCGAGAGAAGTTGATGAAGTATCTAGAAGATGAAAGCCCGTTCTTTTTTCCGTACAAACGTATACTATTATGGGGGCGTCTTGCAGATGCATAACAAAGTACAAGTAAAAAATTGTAGTAAAAGCTACAAAATTACTTAGATAAAGCTTTCTCAATCTAAAATCGCACTAGCTCTTGACACAGTACCTCTGTTCTTGTTACATTTTTTATCAATTCAGCCTACCAAGCGTTCGCTAGTATATTGATTCCCGATTCTCAATTTCCAATCTCAGATAAACAAGCCGATGGGCGAAATCGCATTCTTGACGTGGCGGAATCGCTTTTCCAAGCGCGAGGCTACACTGCTGTAACAATGCGTGACATTGCTAAAGCCGTAGGAATGCGTCAAGCATCGCTTTATTATCATTTTCCAAGCAAGGAAGAACTCTTTGTTTCTGTCAGGGAGCGTCTGTTTGAACGTCATCGCGTTGGACTACAAAACGTGCTAAGTCGAGAGGAGGGAGAGTTGCGATCGCAACTAGAAGGAGTTGCCGATTGGTTTCTTTCCCAACAACCCATAAACTTCCACAGTATGATGCAGGCAGATATGCCTTCTCTCAGTCAGGAAGCTAGGGTACGTCTTTCAAACGCAGTCAACCAAGCCATCTTTGAACCTGTTGGACAAGTCTTTACTACTGCTCGAGCAAATCGCCGAATCAGTGCTGTTCGACCTAAATTGCTTGTCGGCTTTCTCCTGTCTTTATTAGAAAGTGTTTCTGTTGTCTATTCTTCAGAACCTTTGTCTTATAAGAAGGAGATAGTTAATGAGATGATTTTTGTTTTACTAGAAGGAATTCAAAGGCACTAATTTTTTTTGTCATTTGTTATTTGTCATTTGTCCTTTGTAAGAGTTTTAGCGTATTTATATACTTTTACATTGTTAATTTTTTAAACTACCGGACGTTCGGCAGAATTTTATAAAAATAAAGGAGATGTAAAATGCACAGAGCTAATCAGTTACCGATTGTTCTCAGTTCAAAAGAAATAAAAGTAAGACAACCGATAAACTTGCTGAAATTTCTAGCGATTGCCTTAGTCTTTCCACTGATTGGAGGAATAGCGAGTCCATCCTTTGCGGGACTCAAACAAAATAGTCAGTTAACCGTTGAGATTAAGGGACTGAAAAACCGACAAGGGCAAGTTTGTTTAAGTTTATTTGCAAGTAGTAGAGGCTTTCCGAGCAACAGTTCCAATGCTATACAAAGTCAGTGCGTTGCGATCGCAACAATGCCATTAACCGTCACCTTTAAAAATTTGCAACCAGGCAGTTATGCTGTTGCTGTGCTCCATGATACCAATAGCGATAAAAAAGCCAATCGCAATGGTTTAGGAATTCCACTAGAAGGATTTGGATTTTCGGAAAACCCAGTTATCCTGACTGGTCCACCTAGATTTAATGATGCTGCTGTTCTCGTTGCGGGTTCAACTACAAACATTCAAATTCAATTGAATTATCTTTTGGGCGGCTAGCTTTTGCTCGCAACTATTGCTTAAGGCTTTAAGGTACGACTTAATTCACTATTTAAAATGTGCCAATATAGTTGAGTATTCTGGTTTGTTAAGTGTGCAAACGCTACAATAAGTAATAGATAATTTTGGAGACAGCGATGGTTCAAGCAACAAAATATCTTTATGTTGTTAGAGATGATGAAATTTTAAGCGGCGAACCAATTATTGAGGGAACCCGTACACCTGTTAGAGCAATTGTCGAAACTTGGCGTATGGGTGTTTCCCCTGAAGAAATTCCTAAAGGGATGCCTCATCTTACCTTGGGACAGGTATTTAGCGCATTGACTTATTACAGCGATCATCAAGATGAAATTAATAGCTACATTGAACGAAACCATATCTCAGATGAATTAATCGATCCATTGCTTAGAGATATATGAGTAGTCTTTTTATTAGTTTGTATTTAGATGAAGATGTTAATGTCTTGATAGCTGAATTGCTTAAAGCGAGAGGTTTTGATGCGATTACTGCACGAGATGCAGGACAACTCCATGCAACGGATGCAGAGCAATTTGCCTATGCTGTGAGTCAAGCAAGAACGCTAATCACTCACAATAGAATAGATTTTGAAGAACTCGTGCAGATGTATTTTGATTCAAGTCAGATGCATTATGGTGTAATTTTTGCTGTTCGTCGCTCACCTCAAGAAATTGCAAAACGTTTGCTGGTAATTCTCAATCAAGTGACAGCAGACGAGATGCAAAATCAAGTTCGATATATCTAGCTGTAAATCACCTCGTTCAAAGTATCAGCTTACATTACAATCTATTACCAATCCCCCTAACCCCCCTTAAAAAGCTATGATGTACACACAGGACAAGTTTGTTTAAGTTTATTTGCAAGCAGTAAAGGCTTTCCGAGCAACAGTTCCAGCGCTATACAAAGTCAGTGCGTAGCGATCGCAACAATGCCATTAACCGTCACCTTTAAAAATTTGCAACCAGGCAGTTATGCTGTTGCTGTTCTCCATGATACCAATAGCGACAAAAAAGCGAATCGTAATGGTTTGGGAATTCCACTTGAAGGATTTGGATTTTCAGAAAACCCAGTTATCCGAACTGGTCCACCCAAGTTTAATGATGCTGTTCTCGTTGCGGGTTCAACTACAAACATTCAAATTCAGTTGAATTACCTTTTGGGTGGCTAGCTTTGAGGAAGGAATTAAGTTGTCTGCAGAACGCAAACCACCTGCTATCTTGCTTGATATGATTATGCCCGATAGAGATAGTCGAACAACATGACAACAACTTAAAGCTAATCCCGCAACTCAACCAATTCCTGTTATCTTAGTGACAGCTAAAGTTCAAGAATCTGACCGAGAAAGCCTTACAGGTTTTTAACTCGCTGCTGTCCTTGCTAAACCCTTCCGTTCCTTGAAATTACCGTAAGAAATTAGTAAGGTAATTGGTTGGGGTTGATATCCGTCACTAAAGAATCATGCCGCGCATCTTTAACAACATTGACTTGCAACTGCTGCCGATTTTACGCGAGACGTTAAAAGTGTCATATCGGGCAGACTTTTGCGTTGGCTATTTTAATCTGAGAGGCTGGCAGAAAATTGACGATTTGATTGAACAATACGTTGGTAGCGATGGCTCTTGTTGCCGTCTTCTCATTGGTATGCAAAGTTTGCCTAGTGATGAAGTCCATGCTGCTTTTACGCTTGGTACTGGTGATGGTCGTATTGATAACAGCGCGATCGTGCGTTTGAAAAAACGGATGGCAGCTGAATTGCGTCAACAACTGACGCTCGGTGCGCCTACCAATCAGGATGAAGCAGGGTTGAGACGGTTGAGTTGTCAGTTAAAAACTAAGAAACTGGTTATTAAACTCTTTCTGCTTCACTCCCTCCATGCCAAGTTATACCTTGTACATCGAAATGACCCTAATACTCCTTGTGTTGGATTCCTAGGTAGCAGTAACCTGACTTTGCCCGGACTGGCAAAACAAGGAGAGTTAAATGTTGATATTTTAGACCATGATGCTTGTAAAAAATTGCAAAAATGGTTTGACGATCGCTGGCAAGATTACGGCTGTGTAGATATTTCCAAAGAACTGGCAGAAATTATTGATGAGAGTTGGGCGAGGGAAGAATTAATACCTCCCTATCACATCTATCTGAAGATTGCTTATCATTTATCTCATGAAGCGATCGCGGGATTAACAGAATTTCGCATACCCCGTGAATTTAGGAATTTGTTTGATTTCCAAAAAGCTACCGTTCAACTTGCAGCACGCCATGTTACCAGACGTGGGGGTGTACTAGTTGGAGATGTGGTTGGTTTGGGGAAAACATTAGTTGGCACTGCCCTAGCCAAAATCTTACAAGAAGATTGTTTTTTAGAAACCCTGATTATTTGCCCTAAAAACTTGGTACAAATGTGGCAAGAGTATGTAGATAACTATCGCCTCTACGCTAAAGTGAAGATACTGATTCTGTGGTAACTACTTTGTTTGACGTGGAAACAGACGATGAAGATATTTCCCTTGTTTCTTCAACAGAGAAAGAAGAAATCTCTGCTTCTGTAACAGGAATGGGAGCTACAGAAAAGAGGTTTCGTCAAAAAGCAGAGTCAATTTACAAAGAATATACCACTCGATATAAACGGCGTTTTAAATGGCTGCGTTCTACTCTTTTTGATGTTAAAAAACTAAAACGGGATTTATTAGCAGATGCCAAAGCGCTTATCAACGTCTTACAATATTGTGGCGAGTGGAAGCCCAAAGAAGATGAAAAACTCGTCGCGTTAGTCAAACTGCTAACGCAAACTCACTCTAAAGATAAGGTACTAATTTTTACTCAATTTGCCGATACAGTACGATATTTGACTGACAATTTGCAGGCAAGAAATGTTACTCATGTTGCGGGAGTCACAGGTCAATCTAAAGATCCAACTGAATTGGTAAGAAGATTTAGCCCTGTAAGTCATGGAAAACGCGATCGCATTTCACCAGCCAACGAATTACGTGTTCTAATTGCTACTGATGTTCTGAGTGAAGGTATTTCGGAGCGGCAGGACGGATAGACCGAATTGGACAAAATGCGGAAAAAATTATCTGTTATTCCTTCTTGCCAACAGAAGGAGTAGAACGCATTATTAACTTACGGGAACGACTCCGCAGAACGCGCTCGTTTGCAAGCAGAACTTGATGGTCAGGGTAGAACCTGACCAAACTCTATTGACAATGCTGATGGTTAATTTACTACCAGAAGAAACATTGAAAGAGCTTGATAAGCGTTTTGGTTCTTCGTTTCGAGAGTTATCTCAGGAGCAACAGCTTGCTTTAGCTACAGTAGCCATTGAGGGGAAAGTAACCCATACTCGGCTCAAATCTATGACATCAACTCATCCACATGATTTAACAAAGGAGTTATCTGCGCTTGTCAAAGATGGTTTTTTCGTGTCTGCTGGTGCTACTCGCGGTACTTTTTACTTTTTTGCAGGTGAGGAATCTAATACAGAAATTGACCTAGCTAGTCAAAGTTATGGGTTAGCTGAAGAAATTAGTCCGCAAGATTCATTATCAGAATTGAGAGCAGACAAAATGAGCTCCGATCGTTTGGAGCCGAGCTGCGATCGTTTGGAGTCGAGCTCCGATCATTTGGAGTCGAGCTCCGATATTTGGGAATCACTCAAAGCTTTAGCTGCTTCAGTAAGAAACAAGGGGAAAGTACCAAGTGAGTTGATGGGGCAAACAATTTGCCAGCTTTGTCAAGACAGGTTTTTAACTCATAGGCAACTTGAGGAGTTGTTAGATCGCTCTGCAACGACACTTCGAGTTAGTTATCTCAGTAAAATGGTAAAAACAGGTCAACTAGAGTTGCGATATCCAGACAAGCCTACTCATCCAGAGCAAGCGTATCGTACCAAAAATAACCTTTCACCGTAAGCAAGTTATTAAGTAGTGTTATCTACTTCAATGATGCTTTTGAGAACAAAACTCACTTTTGTGGGAATTTTCTCACCTGATACCTCTTTTCCCAGGAACCCCGGATACTTGGCAAGTGATGCCGTCCAAATTTCTGCATCTTTCTGGATAAATTTTTCCCGTATATCGGACGGAATTTTCACCTTGAGTAGCTCGATAACCACACTATTGAGTCCCCGTATTTGTTTGTCACAATAGATCTGTACTCTATATTAATTAACCTTAGTGGCATAGGTCTATAGCGTAGATTTATGAAAAAGGGTTTTTTGTTTTGAATCAACTGATAGAAAGGTATTATGGACAATAACAACTGGATGCAGCAGTTATTAATGTTGGGTATTGGTACAACATCTCTGGTGGCTGATAAAGTGAAGGAAGCAAGCGATCGCCTCGTTAGGGATGGCAAGCTCGATCCCGAACAAGCGAAAGCGGTTATGGATGATATGGTACAGCAATTAAAGTCGGAGCAGGGAACCTGGGATACCCAAATGCAACGGCAACTACGGAATATGTTGCAAGATTTGGGTGTTGCTCGTCAGTCAGAAGTGGATGAATTGCGTGGTAGAATAGACCGTTTGGAGCGTCAAATCCGCGATTTAGAAAATAAGCTTTGGCGTTAGTGGTGCGCTTTGTGTTTTAAACTAAATTTTGTCGTGCTGGTCATCTCATTACCAGGCTTCCTTAGTGGGGAGGACTATTTTGAAAGCAATTTTACTCAGCGTGGGTGTCATGCTGGTTTGTGTTGTCGTTTTGGTTGTGGCACAAGTTAGTGTTAAAGATCGAAACACTGCTATTGCAGCACAGATGACCGATACTCCAGCACCCACTCAAGTTACTGAAAACAATACCTTAATTGCAAGCAAAGCTATGTCTGAAACTAATGCCGTTACTACATCCTCTGGATTAAAGTATGTTGAACTTAAGGAGGGAACTGGCGCAACTCCTAAAACTGGACAGACGGTTGTTGTTCATTATACAGGTACTTTGGAAAATGGCAAGAAGTTCGATAGTTCCCGCGATCGCAACCAGCCATTTTCATTTAAACTTGGTGTCGGACAAGTCATTAAAGGCTGGGATGAAGGACTTAGCACTATGAAAGTAGGAGGTCGTCGCCAGTTGACTATACCTCCAGAGTTAGGTTACGGTCCTCGCGGTGCAGGTGGAGTGATTCCACCTAATGCTACCCTCATTTTTGATGTGGAATTGTTGGATGTTAAGTAGGGGCGCAATGCCTTGCGCCCGTACAGAGTAGTTAGTAGGGGCGCAATGCCTTGCGCCCGTACAGAGTAGTTAGTAGGGGCGCAATGCCTTGCGCCCGTACAGTAGTTAGTAGACAGAAAGCAACTAACAACTAACAACTAACCACTACCCAATTATGAATACCCACCCGGTCTCGCTAAATTTTTAAACTTGGTAAATTGTGGATCGAATAAGAGTTTGACAGTACCCGTTGGACCGTTACGGTGTTTGGCTATGATGGCTTCGGCAATTCCGCGATCGGGACTATCACTGTTATAGTATTCGTCCCTGTACAGCATTATGACTAAATCCGCATCTTGTTCAATAGAGTTGTGAACGATAATGTTATTTGCTATGAAATTATGAAGTTTAGGAACTGTTAAATCATAAACATCTTCTTCACCATCAGCTTCGATTGAGACAATTTCATCCCAATAGATATCGCTGTTAGCTAGGCAATTTAATTTCTCGGATTTGACGACGCTAGCCAATCTTGCTGCTCTTTCTCGGCTCAAATTTTGTTTATAGAGAGCTGTACCACAATGAGCAATGCCAAGAGAAGATTGCATTTGACGTATAGTCATACCATACTGCTGCATTAATGGAATAGCATATAGTTTCCAAATATCACGAGGTATTACGTCTCTATTAGTGTTAGCAGAATGTAAAGGTCGAGGTAAAGCAATGCGATCGCCTATTTGCATTTCATCAAGTTGTTGCCAACCATGAATTGTGAGAAACTTGTGATTTCCTGTTGCTCGAATTGTTCGTCCTAAGCGAGTCACAAGTCTAAAGATTGGCTTAACACCTGTAGAAAAAGCATTACTAACAACTGCTTTTTCTAACTGCATTGTTTCTTCATTCAGCGCCCAAACTTTGAACCCCGTTTTACCCACCAATGACTGAATCGGTACTTGTGCTCCACTATCTGCTAATGTTACCAAGCTATCACCTACTAAACAACCCGATTCGCGTAAATCAGATAACATTGGTCGCTTGTTGGTGCGAGATTCTACTCCTCTACTTAACTGAGATAAAGCAATGATGGGAACAGAGAGTTCGCGAGCTAAACCTTTGATACTACGAGTGATTCTTGATAATTCTTGTACCCGATTATCTCCGGCTCCTTCCATGAGCTGCAAGTAATCTATAATAATCAAACCGAGTTCGGAACCGATTTCTGCTTGTAAGCGTCGTGCCTGACTCCGCATTTCTGTGACTGTAATATTGGGAGTATCGTCAATATAAATTGGTATCTCCGTCAGCGTACTAATAGCACGGCTTAGAGGTTCCCATTGTGTTTGACTAATTCTTCCGCTTCGCAAGTAGCCACTTTCAATTCCTGCTTCGCTGGCTAATAATCTTTGCACGAGTTGCTCTTTCGACATTTCTAAACTAAATACAGCAACTGGTAATTTATATGAAGCTGCAACGTTGTGAGCAAGGTTTAAACAGAATGCAGTGTTGTGAACACAAATATCATTGGCAACAAAATTGTGAGTTTCTGGAATTGTCAAATCATATACTTGTTTATAGCCTACTGGCTCAATTGAAATAATTTCATCCCAATAAATATCACTTGTAGCAACTGCTGTTTGTTCCCATATACAGCGCTTTACATCTAAATGAAGTACACCCCTCCCCAACCCTCCCCTTGGTAAGGGGAGGGTGCGCGATAGCGCGGGTGGGGTATCTTTTGTATCTACTGGAATTAAATCGCAATTAGTTTGATATCTCTTATTAACTAAGGCAGCTTGTACCTGTAAAAAAGCTGTTTCTTGGCCAAAGATCCCTATTTCTGAAATAAAAGTTTTGATTGATAGAGCATCGTTAATATTTAGTTGCCAAGCTATTCTACGGGTTTCTTGGTATTTAACAAATCGCTTTTTTAAAGCTGAAATTATACCAAAGCGTAGTAGTAGATGCTGTAACTGTCTTGCCAATTTTTCGCTAACAGTACAATATCCTAATTGCGCTCGATCGCTTGTAATAACTGTTGCCCATCCGTCTGTGGCAAATAGGCGATTAAGAAACAATGAGACCTGCGATCGCTCTAGTTGAAAAACAAAAGCAGGAACCATTTTTTGGTCGGCTTTTTTCCCCCACAATGATAAATTTTTCAGCCATTCAGTCACAGGATTTTTTTCTCCCCGATTTTTGATAGCAGAAAATGTTGGTGCTCGTTCAGAACAAATTTCTGTACGAACTTTCATTTGAGAAGAAAAGCTAAGAACAGCATGGGTGAAGTCTTCCTGAATCAGAGGGTTAGTGTTAGTAAATTCTGGAGTTGTGTCTGTTAAACACCCATCGCCAATAAAGTAGGCTAATAATTTAACTTCACACTCACGAACTGTGTTCGTTCCAAATACATTTATTTTCCGTGGTACGGCTATTTTATCGCCCGGTTGCAATTCTGAAAGTTGACGCCATCCTTGAATAGTGAGGTAAGGATGAGCGATCGTTGTTTCAACATACCGTCCCAGTCGTGTTGTCACCCGGAAAACAGGCTTTATACCGTCATCAATAAATGCAGATGGTTGAGTTATTTCAAATTGCCAATTATCTTTCAATGTCAGCAATTTTGCATCCCGACGATGATAAATTTCTTCTATAGTAGAGACGGAGCCATCTGTTAGAAGAATTTCTGTATCATATGCTACGCATTTTCCCATGGACGGACGTCCCGCAACAATAATCAGATCGGAACGTTGAAAACCACTTGTTAATGCATCCAAGTCATAAAAACCACAGGGAATTCCTGGTAAAGCGATCCCTTGATTGCGAGTCTCTATATCTTGGAAGGCATTAATTAAGGAGTTCTCAATATGGACTAACCCCACTTGAGGGCGTTCTTGGGTAACATTGAAAACTTTTTGTTCTGCTTGGTCGAGAACAACAGGGAGTTCGGTTTCTGTTTGATAACCTAGTTGTACGATTTCATTACCTGCTTTGATCAGCTGACGCCGCAGGAATTTTTCCACGACTAACTCTGCTAGAGAATCGATGTTAACGGCTGACACTGTACGATCTACCAGGGTTGCGAGTTTATTTCTACCACCAACACGGGTTAACATATCATGGTCATTGAGCCAGTTGATAACCGCGAGTAAGTCCGTGGGTTTCCCTTGACTGTGTAAGCGTAATGTAGCTTGATAAATATCTTTATGAGCACTGATATAAAAGGCTTCTGGGACTAGGCGATCGCGTACCCTGCTAATTGCTTCTGGATCTAACAGTATACCTCCGAGTATAGCTTCTTCTGCTTCTATGTTTTGGGGAGGCAGGCGATCCATGGCATTGCCTTGAAAGTTAAGTTCTTCAGACATAAAAGAATTTGTTTATGGTTTTTCAATACAAATGAACTATTACTCTTATAAACCAAAATTTGTCTGTCTAATAAAAAGACGCTGCAATGCAACGTCTCTTTACAATACGTATGTTTTTTTACAAGAAATTTATTTTGGAATTTCCAAGAAATAAATTATCCATCTTGTGGTACGGGCTTCCAGCCCGTTCTTAACAAGTGGCGGGCTAGAAGCTCCGCAGTCGCCTCAACGGGGGGAACCCCCGCACGGCGCTGCTCTCCGCACCACAAGATTTCCTACACAAGATGTTATTGTGGAAGTACCACAATAAATTTGGAGAGATTTTTTATTTAGAAGCTCTTTAGCTAGCTACCACTTCGATTTTGACTTTCGCTGTTACATCTGTAAACAGCTTAACGTCAGCTTCGTAAGTCCCTAACCTGCTAATGTCTGGTATGGTAATACCACGGCGATCCACTTCCAGACCTGTGATTTGCTGAATAACATCTGCTACTTCTTGGGTGGTTACAGTACCGAAAATAGCGTCACCTTCACCAACTTGTTTGGCAATGTTGAAACTACCAACTTTTTCTATTGTTGCTTTTTGTTCTTGAGCTTGTTGCTTCAATTCCAGTTGCTTCTGACGTTCTAGTTCGCGCCGCCGCTCAACTTGCTTCAGAATTCCAGGAGTTGCTTTAGTTGCTAATTTTTTGGGAACTAGGTAGTTCCTAGCATAGCCAGGAGCGACTTCTACTAGGTCGCCGGATTTTCCCAACTTGCTTACGTCTTGGGTTAGTACTAACTGTATGCGTTTCGCCATCTTTGTTCTTGTTTCTCTACTGTCTTTAAAATATTAATCGCTTGAGCTTCGTAGTGCGATCGCTTACATAGTAGCTGTATCCTGAGAAGCAAGAGCGTTTACATATCAAACTTGAAGATCCTAGCAAAAAAATTATACGATGGCAACCTTTTTTTGCTAAAACCTATCTTTCATTCCCCGCAATCGTGCAAAGGTTTGTACTGCATCGCGACTGTTAACTGCCGATTGTAACGTTGGTTGTTCCCAACGTAAAAAGGGGTTTGTCAGCTTTTCGACTCCTAACAATGAAGGAACGGTAGCTTCTCCTCGATTGCGTCTAGCTTTGACTTCTTCAATGCGGTGATGTAAGTCAGTATTGTTTGCGTCAACAGTTAGGGCAAATTGCAAATTTTTCAACGTATACTCGTGAGCGCACCATACGCGAGTATTATCTGGCAAAGAGCGAAGTTTACTAAGGGAATTTACCATTTGTGTTGGTGTTCCCTCAAACAAACGACCGCAACCTCCTGCAAATAAAGTATCGCCACAGAATAATTCACCTGTTTCACTAGGACTTGTCGGGGGAAAGTAGTAAGCAATATGAGCGCGGGTATGTCCGGGAACAAAGAAGACATCAGCTTCTCGGTCTGCAAATGAAATGCGATCGCCCTGCTGTAAAAACACCTTTTGTCCTGGTATTCTACCCTTATCTTCAGCACCGCCGTAAACTGTTAAGTGTGGAAATTGCTGAATGAGCTTGTTATTCCCGCCAACGTGATCGTGATGGTGGTGGGTGTTGAAAATAGCTACTAATTCAGCTTGTAGTTCTTGTAGTTTGTGTAAAACTGGAGTTGCTTCTGCTGGATCGACAACAGCAGCAATATTTTGATTTGGCTCGTGTAGCACAAAGATGTAATTGTCCGAGAGTGCTGCTAGGCGGATGACTTGCATTTTTTGTAACTCCTGACGAATTATAGAGGTTCTCGGGTGGGTACAATACATTACATTAACGGGTGGGTACAATACATTACATTAAATAATGGTCTTATGAAACAATGGTCTTGTGGAACAATGGTTTTGTGGAACGGGCGTCTCGCCCGTTTTAAGCAGGCGAGGACGCTTACCCCATAAAACTGTATTGGGTTCAAGTGAGAACCGCCATAATCTATTAAACTTATGATAACTAGTAGCAATCAATGTAAATACAAGGTGACATCTGTGTAATACGAGGAGATAAGACACATAAGGACAACTGACAAATGGCACCATTAGTATCGATTATTGTTAATTGCTTTAACCAAGGTCATTACCTCGCTCGTTCAGTTAAAAGTGTATTATCACAAACTTTTACTGAGCTTGAATGCTTGATTATAGATGATGGTTCTACCGATCGCACCGAGCAAGTAGCCGAGCAATTAATGCAAATAGACACGCGAGTTAAATACTATCAGAAAGAAAATAGCGGTCTGCCTTCATCTCGCAATTTTGGCTTTCAAAAAGCTAAGGGTGAATGGATTAAGTTTTTAGATGCAGATGATTGGATTCATGAAGACAAAATAAGATTTCAATTGAGCTATTTAGAGCGGGTTCAATCTGATGAAGATATAGTTTTTTATTCCGATTATCAACGAGTATTTATAGATGTGAATGACAAAATTGCCAGTACTCAAGACAATATTGTTGGTTCATTAACGAGAGAAGAATTTATTCAACGCTTACTCATTCCTGACTTTCTTGCAAGTTCGCCTCATCCAGCTCTTCAACAAGCTATCTTAATGAAGAGAAGTGTATTGAGTAAGACACATTTTCCCGAACATTTAAAAGCATTGGGAGATAGATATTTTGCTGTAGCTATTTTAAAGGCAGGGGCAAATTTTGTATACACTCCAATGATTGGAGCTTACTACACTAAGCATCAATCAAATCGAACTAACAATTGGAAGTATATGAAAAATTATTATCTTTTTTTCTATGAATCGATCGCTAAAAATTATTCGGAACTCAATCAATTTTGCTCTGTAGGATTGGAATATCTATTAGAAGAAGCAATTAGAGAAAAAGAAAAGGAAAGTTTTGAAAGATTGCTCGATATAGTACCTATGCCAGTTCGCGTACTTCACAAAAAAATTTTGATAAATAATAGATTGGCTCTCAGAATTTTCAGAAACGTTAGAAATATCACTCCTAGCTTTCTATTGTACGAGAAATATCGCGGTCCTCGCTCGAAAAAAGTAATTTCTTTTGTAAGAGCAGCATTAAATTTAAAAGGTTAAAATCCTTGTTAGGTAAAGTGTTGGGCGAATTTCAGATCGCCGTAGCGTTGTGCTTCTTTGGAATGGTGAATTAGAAAATCTCGAAAGTCAATGTGCTGGCGGACTTCTAGAGGATCTAGTTCGTAGGTATGCAGGTAGTGGGTTCGTAATTTTACTGATTTTTACTGTCAATCGTTCTAAGTCTTTCTAATTTTTCAGTAAAAACACTCTTAGCTATTAGTAAAAATAAAGTTATATTTTTGGGGTAATTATTAATTTAATTAATTACTTACACTTTTCTATATCTTATTGAAACTATCAAACTTATATATTTTTATATAAAGATAAATTATTATGCTTGTACTGAAAGACAAAAAAACATTAAAAATTTCTATATTAGTAAGCGATTTATCAAGTGCGGGAGCGGGAAGATGGGGTGGTGCAGTACGTTCTTTCTTATTAGCTCAAGCACTTCATAAAATTCAATATAAAGTAGAAATTTTAGGTTTTGATTTTAGTAATGAGACAGCAACAACAAATCAATCTGAAATACCTATTTATAAATTAAACGGTCATAACTATCCGAAGTTTCTTGGAGCAGCTTCTCAACTTTTGAAAAAGGTTGATGGTGATATTATTTATGCTATGAGACCAAAAACAACAACTTTTGGCCTGTCTATGTTAAAAAAAATGGGAAGCCATCGACCTGTTATTTTGGATATAGACGATTGGGAGCTAAGTTGGTACGGTGGTGAGAAATGGCAATACCGCCCCTCTATCAAACAATTATATAGAGATGTTTTTAAATCAAATGGTGCATTGAGGTATCCAGATCATCCCTTCTATTTGAAATGGATGGAAAACATGGTTAATCGTGCTGATGCTGTTACCATACACACTCAATTTTTGAAGTCAAAGTTTGGAGGGGTGTATGTACCTAATGGTAAAGATACGAATTTGTTTAATCCTGAAAAATATAATTCAGAAGAAAGTAGAGCGCGTTATGGGCTTTCTGGATATCGCGTTTTAATGTTTCCCGGTGCGCCAAGACCATATAAAGGGGTTGAAGATGTTTTAATCGCTTTAGATAAACTGAACGAACCAGATTTAAGATTAGCGATCGTAGGTGGTAGCCCTTACGATGACTACGATTCTCAACTTTTCAAAAAATGGGGACGTTGGATTATTCAATTACCTAAAGCACTACCTACAGCTATGCCTGAAATTGTGTCAGCAGCACATATAATTGTTGTCCCACAACGAGATACTCCAGCCGCTTTGGCTCAGTTTCCCTTAAAAATAACCGATGGTATGGCGATGGCAAAACCCATTTTAGCAACACGTGTAGGAGATATTCCAGAAATTTTAGGTAATACTGGATACTTAGTCGATCCTAGTTGTCCGGAACAAATTGCTGAGAAAATTCAATGGATCTTCCAAAATTTAGATAAAGCAAATGAGCAAGGAGAGTTAGCTAGAAAAAGATGTATTGAGTACTATAGTCTGAATGCTATGGCTACTGTCCTCTCAAAAATTGTTCAAAATTTATAAATATCTGTATAGTTAGTTTTCAAAAAATTATGACTTATCCTAGTTGTTCGCTTTCAATAATGGTTGCCAGGACAGATATTCCTTTTATGATGCATACAATCCCGCATCTAGTTAGGACTTGTAAATTTCCTTTTAACGAGCGCGTTTTAGCTGTAGATACTGCTCCTCTCTCAGGTGACAAAGTTAATCGTCCCGGTATTGGAACAATGGAACAATTACGTAATGCTTGCGAGCAGTTGCAAGCTTTAAATATAGTAGATAAAATTGTGAATTTTGACTATACAAAAAGTTTTCGAGAGAGAGTTTATAAAAAACACTTTGGTAGTGCTATAAGACCTACACATAACTATAAAGGCTATCCAATTCTCGGTACAATTTTTAAAATTGAAAATTGTCAAAGTGATTACGTGCTTCATTTTGATAGCGATATGCTTTTATACCAAGAACCAGGTTATAGCTGGATAGAACATGGTATCAAGCTTATGCAAGAAAATCCAGAGGTGATAGCTATTAGACCTTTGACGGGACCGCCTACTAAAGATGGCAGTTTACATCAAAAATTTAAATATGAGTACGATCTAGCCGGATTTTATCGCTTTAAATTCTTTAGCAGTCGTGCTTATTTAATCAATCGCAAACGTTTTGATTCTTTTCTCCCAATTCCAATTATTTGGCGACCCTTCCGACGAGAATTTATTAATGCTTTGCCTTTACAAATACAGACAATACTATGTAACTTAACTGGGGCTGGAGCTTTAGATTCTTGGGAGGTTATGGTATCGAAAAAGATGGAACAGACTTCTTATGTTAGAGCCACAATCGCTTCCGAGCGAGCATGGACTCTTCATCCCATCAACCGGAGTCAAGATTTTATTCAAGCATTGCCAAAAATTATTGAAAAAATTGAAGCTGGTTGGTACCCTTCAGAACAGGCTGGACATTACGATCTCAGGTGGGAACTTTGGCAAGAAACTCTTGTTTAAATTTTTGTTTTCAAGATTTCTAGTATTTCTTTAAATACATTCATTTGTATCTTTTTTTCTAAAGTTTCTATGAAATTACTAAACAAATAATGCCATATAACTTAATAAAATTATTATATTATGTTGTCAAATAAGCTAATAATACAATTTACTCGACCCCACATAACTAGAATTATCCTAACTATATTACTAGGATTTTCCGGAGGTTTATTTAATGGAGTAAGTACAACGTTAATTGTACCAATAGTTTTGAATATTATTGGACAAAAGATAGAGCTAAATAATGCACCTTCTATTCTTAGAATGATTCTAGCTCCTTTTGATAATGTTTCAGATAATTATCGATTGATAGTCATGTCCGCATCAGTTGTCTTGATAATTCTTTTAAAGAATGTAGCAAGTTATAGTAGTACATTATCATCTAGTTCTTTAAAAAGAATGTTAGTTTCTGATATTCGAGAATTCGCTATAAAGCAATTATTATATATTGATATAAATTATTACACCAAGATGAAACTTGGTGACTTAATGAATCGATTTAATACAGAAATTTCTCGAGCTGCTAATTCTATCAGTAATTTAATTACACTAACAATAGTTGCTATTACAATTTTAGTTTTTTTAGTTGTTTTAATGTCAATTTCTTGGCAATTAACTATTTGCTCGACACTTTTACTATCTTTAGTTGCCTTAGTCAATCAATATGCAATTTCCCGTTCAAAACATTTTGGAAAAGTTCTTAGTGATATGGCTAAGAATTTAACCAATACATTGCTAGAAACATTGAGCGGAATTCGATTAGTCAAAGCAACGGCTAACGAAGAAAGAACATATCAAAAAATTCTAACGCTAATTCGTGCTCGTGAAAAAGCTGAATTTCAGTCTCAGCTATTAAGTGAAGTAATCGCGCCAATCAGTGAAGTCACTGGCATTGCATCCATTATTCTAATTGTTTTTTTAGGAAAAGTTTTATTTGCAGATCGAATAGCTTCACTTTCCGCAATTCTCTTGACATATTTATTGGTACTACTACGAGTCCTTCCATTAATTTCACAATTAAATACTCTTCGCAGTACTTTTGCCAATAATTCTGCGAGTATGGATATTGTAAGTGATTTTTTACAGCGTGATAATAAACCATTCATGGCTAATGGTAAAGTGACTTATACAAAATTACATGAGGGAATCCATTTTAACCACATATCTTTTGGCTATCCTGGAAATGATAAGTTAGTTCTCAAAGATGTTGAGTTATATTTACCACGTGGCACAACTCTAGCTTTAGTAGGCGGTTCTGGTGCTGGTAAATCAACGTTAGCTGATTTATTGCCTAGGTTTTACGATCCTAATTCTGGTTGTATTGCTATTGATAGAGTCGATCTCCGAGAGTTCAATTTGCAATCTTTAAGAAAGGCAATGGGTATCGTTAGTCAAGATACCTTTCTTTTTAATGATTCAGTACGAAATAATATTGCTTATGGACGTCCTGAAGCAACTTCTGAAGAAATTATTACAGCTGCAAAGCAAGCAAATGCTTATGAGTTTATTATCAAATTGCCTCAAGGGTTTGATACCGCAATTGGCGATCGCGGTGTGATGTTATCTGGTGGACAAAGACAAAGATTAGCGATCGCCCGCGCACTGTTACAAAATCCAGAAATTCTCATTCTTGATGAAGCAACGAGTGCTTTAGATACTGTTTCTGAACGCTTAGTTCAAGAAGCTATTGATGCTTTGAGTCGCGATCGTACAACTTTAGTGATCGCTCACCGTCTTTCTACAGTACAAAAAGCTCATCAAATTGCCGTGATGGATCGAGGACAAGTTGTAGAACTGGGAACTCATGAAGAACTTTTACAAAAAGGAGGTTACTACTCACGCCTGTATTCAATGCAATTTGCCGAACAGGGCGAAGTTCAAATTAGTCGAGATGAAAGGTTAAAGCATATTGCTGATGAAGTGCAGATTAAACTCAACCCCATGATCGATTGCCTACGCTTACTACTTGATGAAACTTTAGAAAAATCTCAAAACAGACAAGAACTAATTGACCAATCTTTTAACTTAGCTGTTGAAATTCTCAATACTATAGAGTCTTTTGAAGAGACTGTAAAATTGCAAATCAGGTTGAAAGAAACTGCATTAACAGAACAAACAAAATTTACCAATACTCAAAATACTACTTTAATGCACATCTCTCATCAAATTCGTATACGCCTCAACTCAATGCTAGGGTTTCTTCGTTTACTAGCTGATGGGTTAGTAGATAATTCTAAAGAAGAAAATGAATTAATTCAAGGCTCTTATTATTCTGCCATCGATTTATTAAATAGTATGAGTTATTTAAAAATGCTAACTTAAATTAATTGATTCTTTTTTAAATTTTACAGAGCGATTAAATACTAATCTATTCAAAGTCAAAGTTATTGCTAAATAAACGCATTCCTATAACTTAAACAACACAGGTTTAGAATTATGAAAAAAATTGCAATTTACTATCCCTATTTTACAGGTGGCGGAGCAGAAGCAGTAGCATTATGGATGCTTCAAGCACTTAAAGAAAGATATGAACTTACATTATTTACAATTAGTCATATTGATTTTGAAAGACTAAATTCCATGTATGGAACAAATTTGTCTAATCAAAATATCAAAGTGAAAACATTAGCATCAAGTTTTTTTAGCTATCTTTGCAATTTACTGATAGCTAATAGCCCACAAATAAGATTTCTTTTTATGCATTTTTTAATCAGATTTTTTAAACAAAATAATCAAGATTACGATCTGGTTATATCTGCATATAATGCTATGGATCTTGGTAAAGTAGGAATTCAATATATACATTGGATAAAAGTTATCGAAGCGACTCCTTTTTATCAAAAAATATCAAATTTTTCTGAAACACAACTGGTTGAAAATATTTCTTTGGCAAATTCTTATTATGTAGCAAATGTTGCTAAAGAAACTTATGGTGTAAATGCCAAAGTCGTATTTCCTCCTGTTGTTATGAATACTTCAAATATACCTTGGAGCGAGAAGGAAGACGCTTTCATCTGTAGTGGTAGGATAGTGAAAATGAAAGAGCCACATAGAGTCATTAACATCCTTCAGTTAGTTCGAGAACAAGGTTTTGATATTAAACTCTACTTGACTGGTGGAGGTGGGGGAATTTATGGATGGAAGTATAATCATTTCATTAAAAAGATAATTAAAGAAAATTCATCTTGGATTACTTTATATGAAAATCTTCCTTATAAGGAATATATAAAAATTTTAACTAAATGCAAGTATGGTATTCACTATAAGAAAGAGCCATTTGGAATTTCTATTGCAGAAATGGTTAAAGCTGGTGCTATTCCTTTTGTTAGAAGTGTAGGCGGACAAATTGAAATAGTAGGTCAACAAAATGAAGATCTGTTTTTTAATACTGAAGTGGAAGCTGTTGAAAAGATTGTCAATCTTTTCAAGAGTCCAGCTAAGCAATATCAACTCATACAATCTTTAGAGGAACAAAGAAATTTATTTTCTAGTCAGAAATTTATGTCAGAGATTAATGAAGTTGTGCATTCCTACTTTGAAAATAAAATTGTTGATAATTCAGCTAGTTTAGTAATAAGCTAAACAACAAGTTCAACTCTTCAAACTTCTTCTTAGGGACAAGATGTGAAAAAATCTTGTCCCTTACAAATTTAAAATACCTAAATCATTGCTTTCATTTCTGCAATCAATGTTTGAATCGAAGCATCCCAGGTTAAATTTTTGTAATAGTAATGAAATGAGTTAATAGCTAAATTTTTGTAACTTAACTTGTTTTTGAAATACTTTTCAATTACATCAACATATCCATCAATTTCTTGTTGATTAAAAATAAATCCATTTTCACCTTCTGAAATAAGTGACGGTATTCCACCAACATTAGTGGTTAGAACAGGAACTCCAAAGGAACTTGATTCATTGATTACATGAGGACTAAAATCCATTTGGGATGGGAAAATAAAAAAATGTGTATCTTGAAATATCTGAGCCATTTTCTTACTATCTGACTCAAGATTAAAGTTGATAAAACCAATTCGATTGACAAATGGCTCTATTTCTAGTGGAAGATTTGGTTGACATCCAACAATAGTAAGTTTTGTTTCAATTCCTCTCTTTATTAAACGTTGAAGAACTTCTAATATAATCTCACCTCCTTTACGATGCCAATCCAAACCAATAAAAAGAAGATTACAAACTGTGTTAGTAATTCTTTGAGAAACAATTGTACAAATTTCATCACGATCGAGATGACTCTCAAAATTTGCGCCGTATGACAACATCTTGAGAGATGATGAAGGAATTTGCCATAATTTCTTTACTTCTAAAATTGCCCAATCAGATGAAAAGAAAAGTTTAGAACATTTTTTATATGCAAGAGCTTCTGCATCATAAATTGATTTCTTAGTTTCATAACACAAATTTTTCATGTACGTGTCTACTAAAGAATAAAAAGGCGCGTCTTGCCAAAGTATAATAGGTTGCTTAGCTTCCAAATATGTAATAGGTTTTGCATTATGGGGACATAAAATTAAATCACACTCTGTTTGACGTAACCTCACTTCAACTTGTTTAGCATAATCTCGGAGAATTCGTTCGTTCATCTCTGGTAAATAACGTTGACCAAGCTTTGAGTAAATAAAGGATTTAAAACGGATCGTCCAGTGTCTAGGCCACTGAGTTTCTTTTAAGCGATCGACATAGATAACTTCAATTCCAGCTTTCTCTAAACTTTGTGCGATCCTCTTTATAGAGAGCCATCTTCCAAGTCTTGAAGAAGGCTGCTTTTGGAGATCAAAATTAGTAATAAATGCTACTCTCATTTTATTTGTATTTGCTATCACTTCTAGTTTTTATAACTGTTATAACTTCTATTTTGTTAAACTCTCCACAGAACTACACGTAGGGTGGGCAATGCCCACCACGTAACGCTTTTGGTGGGCATTGCCCACCCTACAGTACTGAGATTTTTTCACAAATTAGACAGGATTGCTATATAACATAACTTCTATTTTGGTAAAATCTCCACAGTGTATTTACTACTAGTAAATACACTGTAAAAATTTTGAACTATTTTTTATTAATTTTGTTATATTGAATAGAATCATTATTGTAATGTGAGTCTATGTTTGCAACTTTGTTGACAATATTTCTTGCTTTATGAAAGTCTCATTACACTATTAGAAGAGATTAAAAGAGTTACCACGAATATCCTATATTTTTAACTGCAAAAATATAATTCTTTTCTCAGTAATAATCCTTATACCAATTTAATATGAAGCTGCATATTATTTTTACCCCGACTAACCTCCCCTTATAAAGGGGAGGAAAATAAATTTTCTGTTTCCCCCCTTGATAAGGGGGAGCCACTGCGCCATCGCGGGTTAAGCGACTTGTAGCAAGTGGTGAGTCCACCCTTGTAGAAAGGTTTCCTTTCGTAGAGGAGTGGCGAACCCGTAAGGGCGTGGATTAAGGGGGGTAAGGAGAGATACTACAGATGGTAGAGTTTTTTCTATGCATCTTCATCTGAAAACGGTATTACGTATAAATAATTAAGAGATATCTCTGAGGACAATTTTGTTTTTATCAATGAATATATTCTTATCTATATTGAGATTTATATATGCAAGAAAACTGCGATTTAAAACATTATGAACGCATTAGTAATATTCTACCTGCGGTGAAAGGACTAGCTATTTTAATGATTGTTATGTACCATTTACTAATGTATAGTCAAAACGTACAATCATTTTCTCAAATAATTACTTTCTCAAGTACTAAAGGATTAGCCAGTTTAGTAGACGGTCTTATATCTACATTCTGTTATTTAGGAAAATTTGGGGTTCATTTTTTCTTAATTGCTAGTGGTTTTGGATTAGGGGCTTCTTGGTGGCGACAAACACATTTATCCTCAAAAAAATATTTTACTACAGTATCTTTTTGGCAACGAAGATTACTACGATTATTGCCTTTATACTGGTTAGCTATTGGCTTGGCTTTAATACTTTTTTTAATAAATCATGATTTGATTCCTTATGGAAAAGATATATTTACGCAAGGAGGCGTAGAAGTTTTTACAGCTATTTTGGCTACTCTCACAACATTTCGCAACTTGATTTGGAAGTACTATTTTTTCCTGAATGGAGCTTGGTGGTATGTAGGATTAGCAATTCAGCTTTATTTTATTTTTCCCTTTTTAATTGGGTGTATCCAACGCTGGAGTTACTCAATTTTACTACTTGGTTCTCTCATAGTCTCTTTGTTATATCGAGGCTTAGTTGTTGCTTTACCCTTGAATGATTTAGCAACTAATCTACTTTTACGAGGTTCTTTATTTCCATCTCGATTGTTTGAATTTGTATTTGGTCTTGTTTTAGCTATTGTTCTTCTCGAAAAGAATACCTTAAAAAATTCTGATGCTTTTAATAGTTTTGTTCGACTATCTAAAAACTTGGTACTTAAACCTTCCTGGTTGGGATTCAACATTTTTTTATGGGTATTGGGTTTCGTTTGTGACTGGGTATCATCCAGTGAACAATGGATGATTTTGAGAGTTCCATCAGATGCTCTTATTGGTGTTGGAGAATTTGGACTCATTTTTCATCTGTTGTGTAGCGTGAAGTGGGCTAACAAATGGCTGAGTCTTTTAGGTAATTACTCTTATGGAATTTTTCTAACTCATATGAATATATACGTAGGGTTGTGGTTTGTAATGCAATCTTTCATTCATTCATACTGGGTTCGCTTTGCTTTAGTAACTTTAATAACTTGTGCTCTAGGTATGTTCTTAGAACTAAGCTACAACTGGGTGGTGAAAAAATGTTTTAGCAAGCAATTAGCTTGATATACAGTGAATATAGGAATTCTATCTGATTTGTGAAAAAATCTAAGTACTGTATGGTGGGCAATGCCGCACAAAAGTTTTGTGTGGTGAGCATTGCCCAATGCCACTCCTAGCAGTCGGGGGTTCCCCGCGCACGAAGGTGGCTCCCTTACGTGTATTTCAAAAATCAAATAGGCGCTTGTAGTATACTTGTACTATAAAAATGAACAGTTATCTGTTTTCTCCGTAAATTCGCTATAGTGTTTATGAAAACAAGACAAAGATTAATCTATTACCGCTCGCTAAGTAAAAAAATAACTTAAGGAAATTAAAATTGATACCAAATTCTAGCACAGATTACTGAGTTTGTTTGAGTTATCCGCCTAAAACAGAGAACTTAATGCATCAAATTTCAGCAGAACTCAAATTTTTATTAAGCTTTAATTTGCAACTAGACAGGAGAGTTATCAAAATTGAAAGTTTCACTTGTTGTCAGCGATCTTAGCGGTGGTGGTAGTGTTCGAGCTATTTTACTAGCTCAAGTTTTGAGAAAGCTCAATTATCAGGTAGAAATTGTTGGTTTTCTCTTCGGTGATGATTTTTATACTATTCCTCCTTCTGATATTCCAGTCGTTGCGATCGCAGGCAAAAACTATCCACAGTTTTTGGGTTCGGCTAGAGAACTTTTGCAAAAACTCGATGGAGATCTTCTTTATGCTGTCAAACCCAAACCCACTAGCTTTGGCGTTGCTTTAATTAAAAAAATTAGCAGTCATCGTCCTTTACTTTTAGATATGGATGACTGGGAACTCAGTTGGTATGGAGGTTTTGACTGGAATTATCGTCCTGGATTTAAAAAATTTTGTAGAGATATACTCACTCAAAATGGAGAATTGCGTTTTCCTGACCATCGCGTGTATGTTAGCTGGCTAGAAAACTTAGTCAACAAAGCAGATGGACTCACTATTGATACTCAATTTCTCCAAAACCGCTTTGGTGGCGTTTATTTACCCAATGGTAAAGATACTGATTTGTTCGATCCCAGACAGTATGACTCTGAGGAGAGTAGAAGGCGTTACGGTCTTTCTAATTATCGAATTCTTATGTTTCCGGGCGCACCAAGACCTCATAAGGGAGTCGAAGATGTCTTAATGGCGTTAGATATATTAAACCAACCTGACTTAAGACTTGTGATTGTTGGTGGAAGTCCTTATGATGACTATGACGATCGCCTAATCGAACAATGGGGACGTTGGATTATTAAGTTACCCAAATGTCCCGTTACAGTAATGCCGAAAGTTGTAGCAGCTGCTCATATTGTGGTTGTTCCTCAAAGAGACACAATAATTGCTCGCGCTCAATTTCCTTTAAAGCTAACAGATGGCATGGCAATGGCTAAACCTGTATTATCAACTAGAGTTGGTGACATTCCAGAGATTTTAGGAAACACTGGCTATCTTGTCGATCCTAATTGTCCAAAACAAATTGCCGAGAAAATACAATTGATATTTGCCGATTTAGAAGCGGCAAACGAGCTTGGTCATAAAGCCAGAGAAAGATGTATAAAACATTATAGTGTAGATACCATGGCGTCTACACTTTCTCAAGTTATTGCTGGAATAAAAATTTAATCATAAATTATCAGTGGCAGCAATAAATTATTGCATATGTTACTCCAGAAACAATCTTACTCCAAACGTCCCTTGCTTACCAATCCCGTTCTACTTAAATTTGCTAGACCTTACCCTTGGTTGATTCTATTAACAATCTTTTTAGGCTTTTCTGGAGCTTTATTCAATGGTGTAGGTACTGCATTAATTGTACCGGTAGTTCTTAAAGTTGTAGGACAGAAAGTCGATTTTGATGGAGCACCTCCCATCCTTCAAAAATTAACACAACCTTTTGACAATGTTCCAGAAAATTATCGTTTGTTTATAATGGCTGGGGCAATTATATTGACTATAGCATTAAAAAATGCAGCAAATTATGCTAGTACACTGGCATCTAGTTCTCTATCACGTAAATTGACGTCAGATATGCGCGAAGCAGGTTTCAAAATATTGCTAGACGTCGATTTAGATTACTATACTAAGATGAAAGTCGGCGATCTCATCAATACTCTGGGTGGAGAAATCGCTCGTGCTTCTAGTGCTTTAGGTAATTTAATTAAAGTTATTGTACTGATTATTACAATTTTAATTTTTGTAGGATTATTGCTATCGATTTCTTGGCAGTTAACAATTGCAACAACTGTTTTACTTTCCTTGGTAACTCTAATAAATCAGTTTGCGATCGCTAAAGCAAGAAATTTTGGAGAGAGATTATCAGAAATGTCTAAGTCTTACTCTATTAATGTTTTAGAAACACTGATGGGTATACGCTTAGTAAAGGCATCTGGTAATGAAAATAGAGAGTACCAAAAGATGAAAAAGCTAATTCGCGATCGCGAGCAAGCAGACTTTCAATCTCAGGTATATTCTGAATTAATTTCACCAATCAGCGAGATAACTGGCATCATTATTTTAATGGTAATTGTCTTTCTAGGTCGGGCGTTTTTTGCTGATGAAGTAGCTTCTCTATCCGCCGTTCTCCTCACATATTTGCTGATACTTATACGATTGTTGCCGCTAATTTCTCAATTGAATACTCTTCGCAGTAGCTTTGCCAATTCTACTACTAGTGTGGATATTACAACTAATTTTTTACGACGAAATAATAAACTAATTATGGTTGGTGGTTTGGTTAGCTACTCTAAATTGCAACAAGGCGTACATTTTAAGTGGATTTCCTTCTCCTACCCCGGACATGAGAAGTTGGTACTAAAAGATATAGATTTATATCTGCCGTGCGGTACTACACTGGCTTTAGTCGGTGGCTCTGGTGCTGGTAAATCAACAATGGCTGACCTATTACCTAGATTTTATGACCCAACCTTTGGTTGTATTACGATTGACGGCATCGATCTACGCGATTTCGATCTTCAATCGCTTAGGAAAGCTATGGGTATTGTCAGTCAAGATACTTTTCTCTTTAACAACTCGGTGCGGTATAACATTGCTTATGGGAGACTTGAAGCTACAGAAGAGGAAATTATCGCTGCGGCAAAGCGAGCAAATGCTTATGAGTTTATTATTAAATTACCTCAAGGATTTGATACCCCGATTGGCGATCGCGGAGTCATGTTGTCTGGCGGACAGCGACAACGTTTGGCAATAGCACGTGCTTTGCTGCAAGATCCGGATATTCTGATTTTAGATGAAGCTACTAGCGCTTTAGATACCGTTTCCGAACGTTTAGTACAAAGTGCATTGGAAGATTTAAGCCGCGAACGTACAACCTTGGTTATTGCTCACCGTCTTTCCACAGTGCAAAAAGCTCATCAAATTGCTGTTTTAGAACAGGGACGTGTCGTAGAGGTAGGAACCCATGAAGAACTGTTACACAAGGGTGGCTACTACACTCGCTTATACTCCATGCAATTTGCTGACAAGGTTGAAGTTGCAAACAAACGTCACCAAAGCTTAATTCGGATCTCTTACGAACTCCGCACGCGCCTTAACTCTACAATTGGGTTGTTGCGTTTGTTACTTGATGGCATGGTTGATAATTTGCAAGAAAGACAAGAATTAATTGAGCAATCTTATAAACTAGCTACAAAAATTCTTAATACAATTGATGTGTTTGACGATTTTATCGATCTTGGAATGGAAGTGCGCTCTCTCTTAGCAGAGAAAAATGATAATGGCAGTGTCGAGCTTCAAAATTTGAACCAAATTTCTCAAGAACTGAGGATAAGCCTGAAACCTATGCTTGCTTCCCTCAGTTCTTTAAGTGAGAAGAATATGTTAACTAAGTCTCCAAGGGAACAACGCGAATTCATTCAAGAGGCTTATCGCTCAGCAATAGATTTGGTAGATAAACTCAAGCTTTTTGAAATCAACGACAAACTATAATTATTTTATGGAAAATTGCTACAAAATGGCATAATCTTCGTTCAATAATAATGAATTTTTGTTTGAAAAATACATGAGTAGAAAAATTGTCGGAATGCTGAGTGGATATCCTGGTGTTAACAGAAGTGATTGGATGTGGCTGCAAACGCCTAACTTTTTTGGAAACTGGGGTAACATTCAGATGTTAGCCAATGCAGAAAAGCCAGATTTTTTGTTGTTATACAATTATGCTGGTATAAAAACAGTAGTTAAGAAAAAGTATTTGTTTTTTAAACCAGAATTACAACATATATACTATCCAGAACAGGAAATGCAACGGTTACTGCGAGGGGTTCCCAAGGAAAAAATTATTTTTCTCTGGCGGGAGCCACCTTTACAGGAGGTGATGGAGACAAATTTACGTTGCTACGAGTGGGGTGAAAACTACTGCGGTTACGTCTGTGCACCTGACGATGCAGCACCAAATCCAGATTATATGCCTGCTATTTGGTATCATTCCAATTCTTTTCGTGAATTGAACGAAATGCCACCGCTAGAAAAAATACGCACTTGTAGCTGGATTACTTCTGGAATTAGCCGCACTGCTAATCATCGTCAACGCTTGGAGTTTTTACGTCTGCTACAGTCGAGTCAATTTGATTTTGATTTATATGGGCGGGACTTACCAGAATGGGCTAGTTCCAATGGGCAAATCGGTAATAAATGGTATGGGATGGCACCGTATTATTACAATTTGGCAATTGAAAATTACGTTGACAATGATTGGTATGTGAGTGAAAAGTTATGGGATGCCCTTTTAGCTTGGTGTTTACCTATCTATTATGGTGGTTCTGCAGCTGATAAGTTATTACCACCAGGAAGTTTTATCAGGATACCTAGCTTGGATGAAGCTGGATTGAAGTTTATCCAAGAAGTGAGTGCTACCCCAGATGCTTGGTATGCTGCAAAGAATGCGATCGCAGAAGCTAGGCAGGTTATTCTTCACAAACTTAATCTTCTAGAATGGACTTCTAACTTTGTGAAAAATTTCTCCTGATTGTTCAAATATTTCTATGATATGGAAATCATTTATGATTCGTGAGAAGTTTTAAGTATTGTAGGGTGGGTAATGCCCACCACGTAAGGTTTTTATACGGCAAAGCCCAACGGCACTCTTTCCAACGCGCATCAAAACTCGCACTTCGGGAAGTCAGTAAATTTACTGATTTCTATTCTTATTTTGTATTTTACATTAGTGGAAACGAACGAAAGTTGGTTGTCGAAGAGATGATGGTAGTTAAACCTTCATCTCAAAATTTCTATAAAGTCAAATGTCATTTTTATTTAAATTAAATTATAGCGTTTATAGAAAATAAAAAATTTTAAATATTATGGAGGCTTTAATGACAGAAGGTATCTATATACTTGCTAATGATATTGTTTACGATCAGCTAGTGGCTTTACTAAATAGTATTGAAGCAAATGCTGGAAAAAAATATCCAATTTGTATAATTCCTTATGATGAAAGATTAGAACGAGTTAAATGTGAACTTCAGAATAGAACTAATGTAACAATTTTTGAGGATAATGGAATACTCAAGAGTTGGAATGAATTTGCTACGAAAGTATGGCAAGCTCATCCCAACGCTTTCAAAATTTGGCAAGAAAATGGTATATCAGGTATCTATCGTCATGGAATGCATCGCCGATTTTCCTGTTTTGACGGACCTTTTGAAAAATTTATATATTTAGATGCTGATATCGTCATTCTGAATTCATTAGAATATGTGTTTCAACAATTAAATAAAAACGATTTTGTTGTTTATGATTTTCAATATAAAGATCCGAAACATGTTTATAATCTGAATTCAGATAAACTCTTAGATATCTTTTCAGAAGCTCGCATTACAAATGAAATATTTTGTGCGGGTATGTATGGGAGTAAAAAAGGATTATTTAACGAACGAAGACGAGAAGAGTTGATATCTTGGCTAGAAAAAGGAGAAGCAGAAATTTTGTATATGAATGCTCCCGATCAAACAATTCTTAATTACATGATAATGCGCTCGGGAATTTCTAGCTATAATTTTGCTCTTCATTTATCTAAAAGTGAAAGAACTGGTTGTTCTGTAACTTCAAATCATTTTGAGGAAAAGAATAATATTTTGTACGATCGAGGTAACCGCCTAACATATCTTCACTATATTGGATTAGAATCTCAATTATTTACTAATGTTTGCTCTGGCAAAAATATTGATTTTCCTTATAGAGAAGTTTTCTTACATTATCGCTATTTACATGAACCAAATAAACGACCAAAATTTAAAAGGAAGCCTAAAGCTTACAATGCGCCAGCAAGTTTATTTACAAGACTGTTAAGAAAATTAGGATTAGCTAGTTGAGGATATTTTTATGAATCGAGGAATTTATATTATTGCTAATGATAAAGTGACAGATCATGCGATCGCACTACTCAATAGTATCAGACAGCATGACAAGGAAACATCGATCGTTATGATTCCGTATGATGACAACTATCATAATGTTGCACATATGCTTGGTACGTATTATGGTGTAAAAATTTACGAAGATTTAGAATTTATTGATAGATTATCAAGAAAATTACATGAAATTTTTGGAGGTAAGTTTTTTGCTCGTCCCAATCAGTTTCGCAAACAAGCTTGTTGGTTTGGTCCCTTTGAAGAGTTTTTATATATAGACACAGATATAGTTGTTTTTGAAAAAATCATTGATAATCTTAACTATTTAGCTGATTATGACTTTATTTGTTGTGATTATCAACACGCAGGCGGTATCAAAAATGTCTTTTCTCCTAAGATTTTAGAAGAAAAAGTTTTTACTGAAACCGAAGTGAAAGATATTTTCAACGGAGGTTTTTGGAGTTCTAAGCGAAACTTGGTCTCTGAGCAAGATTTGTACGATATTTTTACAGAATGTGCCGCTCACCCGGAATACTTTGATTTTTCTGAAAAAACTTCTGACCAGCCCATTATCAATTATATGCTTTTAAAGCGAATTAAGCGCCGCTTCAATATTGTTCGTAGGCAGGGGAAGGGACCGGGAAACTGGGGAGGAAGCCCTCATTTTCAAGTTCAAGGGCATACATTGGTCGATCCCTCTGTCAACCAACCCTTACAATACCTTCATTGGGCTGGCATCCGTATTGAACCAGGTTGTCCGTATTGGGAAATTTGGGAACATTACCGTCATCTAAACCCAGCACTGCCAAAAGCGGTTTTTCCTTCCAAACCAAAGAAAAGTCCTTGGGGACAAGGATTAGACAACTTTAAGAATCAGTTACGGCAAATAAAAGCTAAGCTTTGATTTTTGCTTCGTTGTCTAACTTGACTCTCCCAATCCAAATTTTCTGCGGCGTTGCATAATAAAGGGATGAATTGAGGTGTTATACTATAAGCTTTTTATACTTTAACTCTACTGAAATTAGAAAGAATGGTAAGCGCCGAGGTAAACACGCATCACATTTGTGCTATTTGTGGTCGCCAATTTATAGACATCTACAGCCCACCAAAAGGATATTCTTTTAGGTGCAATACATAAAAAAATTATGGAACCGCAGCCTGTAGCAGACGAACGCGGATAAATTTGGACTCTATGGGGTCTATTATGAAAATTTCCGTAGTTATAGAGAAGCTCCATAGAACTTCTCTAATTGGTGGAACTCACTGCCTATCCCACAAAATGTGTAATTCTAGAGTACTGAAGAGAGTAAGGAGAGTATAATCATAAATACTTTTTGTTACTACACTTCTTAGCTCATTTTTAAGGCAGAGAATCTAAATCTAGCGATCGCATTCCTTGACGTGCAACGTAAGTCAGCATACTTCCTAATTGCACCCAGACAAGCAAGCCAGTTAAAATACCGACTGGCAACCCAACTGCATAGGCAAGAAAGGGTGGGAAACCAAAGATCTCAAAGCCGGAACAAAGAAACAGACACGCACCTGCCGTTATTCCTAGAAATGGTACTGTCAATTGTTTGACAGACATTTGAGAACCAGAAGTTTCTGCACCATCGCTTTGCCATTTATGTACTATTAATTTTAATGTTCCAGCTAAGGCTAAACCTGACGCAATTGCTGCAAAAAGTCCCACTACTAATAAAAAGTAAGGTGGCTGTTGAGGATAGTAGTACATGAAAACTCCTGATTGAATTAAGAATTAAGAATTATGAATTACTAAATTTTTCATAATTCTTAATTTATAACTTTTTTATGGTTTGCTACTAAAAGCTACTGCCGCTTTTGGTAATATTGAAGCCACGCCTTCTCTAGATAGTTCTGTCAATACTCCTATTGCTACATCTATCAAGCGGGCGGGCTGTATGTCATCTTTCACGAGATTCCACAGCCTTTGCACTTCTTCGGTATGAAGGCGGTCATCTTCAGTCAGTGCAAGGACTAATTGTTTCCGAAGAAACTTGCCTTCATCCGACAGCAAGTATTGAAACCCTAGTTGAGCTGTGGGTAACACATCAAAGTTACCATCGGTTCTGGCGATCGCAAGCAAACTCTCCAATCTTTGCCACTGAAATTTGCCATCCTTAAAAAGTACGTTCAGCAACCGCCGTCGTAATTGAGGAGATTCTCCCGTGAGCAATCGTCTCGCTACATAGGGATATGCCACCTCAACAATTTTGAAGTTTGGGTTCAAGCTAAGGGCAATACCTTCTTGCGTCACCAAAGAACGAATAATCAAAGCAAATTGAGAGGGAACTCGGAAAGGATACTCGTACATGAGTTCTGAGAAATTGTCAGTGATAGTTTTGAAATTAAAATCTCCAACATTTTTCCCAATGGCGTCCCCCAAAACAGCTTCTAATGCTGGTATAATAGGACGAATATCCGTATCTGGGGTAAGAAAACCCAACTTCACATAATCTTCTGCCAATTCGCTATAGTCTTTGTTCACTAAATGGACGACAGCATCGACTAAAGTTTCTTTAGTCCTTTCATTCAACTGATCCATCATGCCGAAGTCAATGTAAGCCATACGACCATCGGGCGTGGCAAATAAATTGCCTGGATGGGGGTCAGCATGAAAGAACCCGTGTTCTAAAAGCTGTTGCAAACCAGCCGTTACACCAATTTGAACGATCGCATTTGGATCTAAACCTGCTGCACGAATACTCTTGGTATCTGTTAGTTTAAAACCATGAATCCACTCTAAGGTGAGAACTCGAAGGTTGGTATAGCGCCAATATATAGTGGGTACTTTGACTTGAGGGTCGTTGCGGAAATTAGTAGCAAATTTTTCTGCATTACGGGCTTCGTTGAGATAATCGATTTCCTCAAACAACTTTGTGCCAAACTCGTCCACAATCATTGTGAGGTCGTGACCGAGATTGAGGGGTAACCAAGGACTTATCCAACCTGCAGCCCAACGCATTAGATAAAGGTCTAACGAGAGAATGGGGCGTAAGTTAGGACGTTGCACTTTTACTGCCACTTCTTCGCCAGTTATCAACCGACCTCGATAAACTTGTCCCAAACTAGCAGCTGCTACAGGATTTGGGGATAACTCGCTAAAAATTTCGTCTATCGATCGCTCTAATTGCGTTTCGATAGTTTGGTAAGCGATGGCATTGTCAAAAGGCGGTAACTGGTCTTGCAGTTTTACCAGTTCGTCCAAGTAGTCCTTACGTATTAAGTCCGGTCGCGTTGAAAGGGCTTGACCTACTTTAATAAAAGTTGGACCTAAGCGGGTAAGTAACTGCCGCAATTGAGTAGCTCGCTTTAGCTTGTTTTGCTCCTCTTGATTCTGCCATTCATCCCACTTAAGACTAACTATAAACCAAACGAAAGACCAAATAACTGTCACTGCTCTCGACCAAGCCAGCCAGGGACGATAGCGATAGTATCGGGCGATCGCTTTTGGATCGTAGCGTCGATTGTTTTGGTTTTGTGTAAGGGTTTGCGAATTCACTCCCCTATCTTCCTCTTTAATTCGATTGAAAAACGCTTTGCATTACTGACCCTAGGAGGGATATCCTTTGAGCTAAACAGATACTCTATTGATATTTCCTTTTCAGTCTCATGCAATTTCGCCAAAGTTTACTTAACGTTACTTTTTATCTTTTATTTTATATTAGTACATAAAAGTATAAATACTTAAGCTTCTTTCTGCTAAAAATAGAGTTTACTCTGTATATATCTAATTTAAAGTATAATTTTTACCAAAAAAGAATGTTGTTTACGTATCTTGCAAACGAGTACCCATTAGACATCTCTAGTAAAAGACGTAAGGGCGCGGCGGCAAGAGCGTCCCCACCAAGACATTTGGGTAATGCACAATTAATTTCTAGAGGTATCTGACATATAATAAAAATTTTCTAGAAACAATTCTTTTATTTAAATGTATAAAAATATACTATTAATTTTTCTTTAACTTTTTGAGAAACAAAGTCTTATCGATCTGCATACCTATGGGATTTTAAGTCGAACAAACTCTCACCTCCAAACCTTTTTCCTTACAGAGGGGTTTTCAACCACTTTTTCAGAGGCCCAAGCAACATGGGTAGAGTTTTCTGTGTTAATGAGTCTTAATTCAACTCAATTCTTAATTAAGAAATTTTAAGTTTTATCTTTATTTGTAAATAAGCTATTTGATATAGAGTCAAAGAGAGCAATCAATAACAAATTCAAAAATTTCAACCGTCTTTAGACAGACGGCGGCATCTCTCAGTTGGCTACATTTAAGTTGAATGAATGTAGTTAGTGGTTCCCCATCTCTTTAAAAAGTCGGGAACTAGAAGTCTATTAAAACCAATGCGATCGAGTACTGGTGCTCGTATTGTATGCTTTGTCACATACTCGTCATCCATTGCCAAAGCCGTTGCCGATGCAAACTTCGTTATAGATTAATAATATCTATAAAACAACTGACTTACTCAAGGCTTGGTTTCAGAGGGATTAAAAAAAATGTTAACTTCATCAGAAACACCTATTATTGCCATAATTGTGCTAGTCGCTTTTGGAATCTTGGGTTGGGGCTTTTATCGCGCTAGACCATATGGCAAGCTAGGAATCCTCGCCTGGTTACAGTCGGTCGTGCTGATGACTCCTTGGTTATTGTTCTTTGGGTTATTTGCTACAGGAGTCTACATCAACATAGTCAGTATTTTGTTCTTGTTGATAGTTTCTGCAGGAGTGTACATTTATCTCGGAAGACAGCTACGCGCTGCTGGTCAAGATGCAATTCTCAGACAACGGGCAACTGAAAGGCTGGCTTCTGTTGCCTCACAAGAAACTGGCACTCAGGATAACTCCACTAGTTCCACCACGGCTACTCAACTTGAGGTAATGCCAATCCCAGAAGAGGATTTAAGTGTTATCAAAAGTATCTTTGGCATAGATACTTTTTTCACGACAGAAACCATTGCTTACCAAGAAGGCGCAATCTTTAAAGGTAATCTCCGAGGAGATCCAGAGAAAGTACACACTCGATTGAGTGAAACTTTACAAGAACGTATGGGAAATAAGTACCGTCTTTTTTTAGTAGAAAACACAGACGGCAGACCTGTAACGATTGTGCTTCCATCCCGTAACGATCCGCGTCCCATGACGATACCGCAAAAAATCTTTGGGGTTATCTTAGTGCTAGCAACCATTGCTACAAGCTTGGAAACAGGTGGACTGTTACTGAATTTTGATTTCTTCTCAACTCCAGAACGGTTTCCAGAAGCTTTGCCGATTAGTGCGGGTATCATAGTAATTTTGGTAGCTCATGAAATTGGTCATTGGTTACTGGCTCGCCGTCATCAAGTTCGCCTGAGTTTGCCTTACTTTCTCCCCGCAGTGCAAATTGGTTCATTTGGTGCAATTACCCGTTTTGAATCTTTGATACCCAACCGTAAGGTTCTCTTTGATATTGCTTTAGCAGGACCAGCCGCCGGAGGAATCATTTCTCTGTTAATGCTCGTGACAGGGTTACTACTTTCCCATTCAGGCAGTTTATTCCAACTACCAAACGAATTTTTTTCAAGTTCGATTTTGGTAGGAACCCTAGCACGGGTTATTCTTGGATCTGCTTTACAGTCTGCTGTAGTAGATATACATCCTCTAGTCGTTATTGGTTGGCTGGGGTTAGTTATTACTGCTCTGAATTTAATGCCAGCCGGTCAACTAGATGGTGGTCGCATCGTACAAGCTATTTACGGACGTAAAATTGCAGGAAGAGCAACAGTAGCAACATTAATTTTGCTAGCATTAGTTTCTCTAGGCACTCCTCTAGCTATGTACTGGGCAATTGTGATTTTGTTTTTACAGAGAGATTTAGAACGTCCCAGTTTAAATGAAATCAGCGAACCAGATGACGCACGTGCTGCTTTGGGTCTGTTAGCGTTGTTCTTGATGGTAGCAACTCTGCTGCCCCTCACTCCTGCTTTAGCCGGACGTTTGGGAATTGGGTAGGAATTATGAATTATGAATTATGAATTATGAATTATGAATTATGAATTGCATATTCTTCATTCAGCATTCAGCATTCATAATTCATAATTTCTAAGGCTTCCACCCTGCAAGCAGATTGGGGTAGGCAACAGGTTGAGGAAAAATATTTTTAAACGTTAACTGTCGCTGTTGCGGCTGTTCGCTAGCCATATTCCAAAGGGTTTCATAGAAAAAGAAGGAAACTCCGGCAAACTTACGTTCTCTCACTTTTTGTACTTGAGTCTGTATTTGTAGTACGGGAACGTATTTACCTTTCAATCCCGTAATAATTCCAATACTGACAGGAATATGACTTTGCGCTGTTTTGACTTCTGGGTATTCTAATTCGCTCACAAAGACATTTAGGTCATTGCGATAGACTTGGATAACTAAATCTTCAACTAGTCCCATCCTTTCCCAACGCGCCCAATCTGCTAGGAAAAATTCGTAGGAGAAGCGTTGCGGATTGGGTGCTACTGAAACTATGCATTTTTTCTTGGCTGCTTTAATAGCTGTAAAAACACGTTTCATGTAGTCAGTAATTTTATTTGCTCTCCACTGTACCCACTCTGGATCTTTTGAATTTGCTGGGGGCGCTTTCCCATTGTGTTCTTTTTTGTACAACGCAACTGTATAGGGATCGTATCCCAACTCCGAAGGTAAGCCAAAATGATCGTCGAATTGAATGCCGTCAATATCGTAGTTTTTCACTGATTCAACGATTAAATCTTGTATAAATTGTTGTACCTGTGGAAGAAAGGGATTTAACCAAACTCGGTCATGAGTGCCTTCTTTCCAAATCTTGCTTCCATCTCGACGACTTGTCAGCCACTGCGGGCGATTTTTGGCTAATTGTGAATCGGCTGGTGCCATAAAGCCAAACTCAAACCAAGGAATGACTGTTAAACCTTTTTTATGTCCGCCTTCAACAACTTCTTTGAGCATATCTCGACCTTGCAGTCCAGGAACTGGATCTAGCGATCGCCCAATAACTTTTTGTGCTACCTTACTCGGATACAGCGTGTAACCCCAATTCCAAATTGTAGGATACACCGTATTAAAGTTTAAATTTTTCAAAGTTTGCAAAGCATTTTGAAGTCGATTGCGATCGAACAACACATCGCTATCTATATTAGTCAACCAGACCCCACGTAACTCAAATGTCTGCGGACGAAGATTATTTTGAGCGAAAGAGGGAACTGACAACATTACTGTTGTTACAAGGCTGAAAGCAACCAAGAATCCAAAGAACAATCGATTGATACGAAGATACTTTATCCGTATAAATACTGTATTATACAAATTCATCAAAAAGTTGTTTCTCATTTATTTCGTACTAATTAATAATACAATTGAATTTTGCTGACTCCCTTCCCGCCAGAAGATTATTACTTAAACCTGTAGGGTGGGCACTGCCCACCAATAGCGACTGGTGGGCAGTGCCCACCCTACAAAGAGCGGCAATTTTAGAGCCTAAAGGGAGTAGTTTCCCTCACCCTAAGATATTTCTAAAGAGAAAGAGAATAGATAGCTCTGCCCTTATCCAATCAAAGAATAAACGAAAGTTTGTATTCAGTAAGAGCTTGCAGCTTATTAACGATACCAAGACCTTATCAAAATCATTTTTTTCAAATGTTAAATTTTGTTTGAGTTCCGAAATATGCGATCGCTGTTGTGTATTTTAAGCTGGTTCCAACATAAATTTGAATCAGTAAATATGAAGTTAATACCTGTGCTTGTTATTTAGGAGCATGAGGAAAATCTTATGTGTTTTTGCTGCTCGAAACTTACTATTAATACACCAAAATCAGTACTTACCTAAATGTAGTTGAGGTATTTTGCTGCTAAATTGAGCTTATTAAAACAAAATTAGGAAAAATCAATGGTCGGCTTAACTCATTCACAAGACAGTAAAGTAAACATTATGGTTCCCGTTCAGAGGCTTGTAAGAGCAATTCAAGTCTCTCAAGGGGAGTTTTCCTTGCTTTTAGTCTGCTGTCACTCCACTGTGAAGCAAACACACATACTTCATTTATTAAAAGAATTTTGTCCGACAGAAATCAAAGAAATCGCTCTGCCTCCTGCTGCTGAGACATTTTATACAACTGTTAGCGATTTACTGGGTTCCGCTCGACCTCAAGCTTTAATAGTCAAAGGTTTAGAATCTGTAACTGCTATCAATCAACTCATTGTCTCTACAAATTTGATGCGAGATGAGTTGCGAAAACGGTTTCAATATCCTTTAGTCCTATGGGTTAATGATGAAATTCTACAAAAGCTCGTTTGGCTTGCGCCAGATCTAAAAAATTGGGCTGCTTGCACCATACGATTCGATCTTGCTAATGAACAGTGAACAGTGACCAGTGACCAGGGACCAGTGACCAATGACCAGTGACCAGCAAACAATAATTGAAAAACGCGAGGAACAAATAGCAAGTTCCTTGGCGTCCATAGCGGTATCTGGTTGAGAAGATACACGATATTGCTATCTTCAAAAGCGCTGCTGTGAGATATCTTATGTGAGATTTCTTGATTTTTAACTGATAGCTGCTGGTTATTAGCTTCTACTGTTTTCTAATAACTAAAATACCAGCTTTTGAGCGTTGCTTACAACGTTCAGACAATGATTATTGCTTGAATACTACCATGACACACATTCCTAATATTTATAGTACCACAAAACAAGCGCGAATTTTAACTGCCTTAGTATTATCTAGCATTTTGTCTGTTGGAGGAGCGATCGCGGTGCTTGAAGGTGCAACTGCAGCTCCTTTAAAGATATCCTCAACAAGATCGAGTAAATCCCTAAAGCAAAATACTAAAAATAAAAGTTTGCCAACTTCAGTGGCTTCTGCAGTTAAGCGAGATGTCGCCAGTAAAAATCGCATCCCCATTAAAAATCTAGAAATCTCTGATTACAACGAGCGTATTTGGCGCAATGGATGCTTGGATGTACCAACCCAGAACGAAATTTGCACCCAAGCTAGAGTCCCTGGTTGGCGAGTTATCCTTTCTGATGGTAACCAAAACTGGATTTATCACACCAATAGCACTGGGCGTTACATCCGTTTGGCAAAGCAAGTTCAACGCAACGTACCAAATTCTGTGAAAAATGCTGTTCTACAAAATGCATCGGGACGCTTGGAATTACCAGTTGAGGAATTGACAATTGTTCAAGTAGATAAAAGAACTTGGGATAATAGTTGTTTAAATTTAGCAACGTCGGGTGAAAATTGCGCTCAAACTATAGTCCCCGGTTGGCGTTTAGTTGTGGATGCAGCACAACAACGATTAATCTATCACACCAATACAACAGGTTCTGTTGTTAGGCTCAATCATAAAGAAAGCAATATCAATGTTAGATTTCCTCAGAGAGTCGGCAATGTTGTTTTGGAAGCAGCATCGAATTTTACAAGATTACCAATCTCTCAACTACGTGTTGTTGACGCCGAACAAATAACGACTGATAGTTGTTTAAATCTTCCGCGTCCCGGCGAGACTTGTACTGAAGTTGCTCTTAGAGCTTGGAAAGTGAGTGTGGCGACTGGTAGGGAAACTTTAGTCTTCCATGCTCATCCTAATGGGAGAGAAGCTAGGCTAAACAATCAACAGTATGGTGAAATACCCAATGCGAACCTACCAAGACACCTTTCTGAGAGAATTTTAGTAAGAGCTTCCGAGCGTTCTGGATTGCCTGTTTCACAGCTACGGATAGTTGAAGTCGATCGACAGCAATGGCCCGATAGCTGTTTGGGCATACCAGATCCACTTGCTTTATGTGCAGCAACTATTGTACCCGGTTGGAGAGTCACTGTGAGTGATGGTCAACAGGTTTTAATTTACCGTGTTGCGGAATCAGGTACTGCAATCTTTGATGAAAGAGCAAGTGCAATTGCTAACAACAACGGTTTTCAAGCAGTTCCTATTCCACGCAGTGAATTACCAAGACCATTGGAAAGCGGTATTGTTTTCCGGCAAATTGCCACTGGTGGTATCGCTGGGAGAACCTATGAAACGGTTCTTCTTGATGACGGACGTTTAATTCGCCTTCGGATTGGCGATGCAAATGACTCCGAACGAAGCGTTTTTCGCGTTCCTTTAGAACAGGTACGGAGATTTCAGCAGTTACTTAGACAAGAAAGAGATGTGTTCAATAATTTGGACTATCCAGCAACTAGAGGCGGTGCTGATTACATTACCTATACTTTGACTAGCTCTAGGGGTTCTGTCCGGTATAACGATCTCTCTCAAAATAGCTTGCCCGAAGATTTACGTCTCGTGGTTAAAACTTGGGTCGAGATGAATCGGGTTTACTGATTGGGGAACTCGGGGTCCCCTCCTTGTTGAGGGGTAATGGCGATTGGGGAACTCGGGGTCCCCTCTGGGGATAAGGGGTAATGGCGATTGGGAAAGAGCTCTTTTCTACCTCGGTGCGTATCCCTCGTTCCCAGGCTCAGCCTGGGAATGAATCTTTTGAGGCTCTGCCTCAAGCCTAAAGCATAGGTATAGCTATGCTGCACGTTCATTGTTTGGTGAGCAATGTCCACCACCTAGCTCTACCTACATTACTGGAGGCGGAGCCTCCGGTCAGGGATTCCCAGGCTGAGCCTGGGAATGAGAAAGAATACTAGATATGCAAAATACGGTTAATCTATCAAGTATGTCAAGAAAGAAATAGAATGGGGTAGCATAATATATTAATAGTTCATATTACTTCAAAAAACATGAGCAACCAATCTGGACACGTTCATTACAGCTGGGTACAGACTGATAATTCTGACAATCTAGATTCGGAACTGCAACAGGTACGAGCGGACGAATCAATGTTTTATTATTTTGCTTATGGTTCGTGTATGTGTCCTGTTGATTTAAAACGCTCTTTGGGTGAAAAGACGCATTTCTATGTTATAGGTACTGGTACACTGAAGGGATATCGATTAGGGTTTTATCGCATTTCGCCAACTCGCAACTGTGGAGTTTTGGATGTAGTGAAAGACCCTAAAGCTAGTGTTAGAGGAGTACTCTATCAATTACCTTGGCGCTTGAGCGATCGCTTGGACAAAAGAGAAGACGTACCACAGGGTGGTTACCGTCATGAATATGTGGACATTCACTGTAATGGAAAAGTCTACAAAAATGCCCGTACATACGTAGTCGTTGATAAGCTACTAGAGGAAGCCGCTCCTAACGACTGGTATTTTAATATAGTCCTTCGAGGTGCTGTCACTTGTGGTTTGCCAGAAGAATATTGCTGGAGTCTGTTTCACCATATGTATCAATTACAACAGCGAAATCAAGGACGCCTGGGTAATGGCATAGCATTACGATCCTAAGAATTTTCTGATGTTTCAGCACCATTGCTATATATGCCAAGTCCAGACAAAACCTCAGCTAAACTATCTACTTCTGTAATGTTATATCTGTCATTTACCGCTCACCTTAAACTTTCTCAGTAAAGGTGTCATATTTTGTTGTTAATCAACTCTCAGATAGGGAGATCGATTCAACGTAACCCAATAAGCTCCAATTGCCCGGATCATTTCTAGTAAAGCATTGAAATCAATAGGTTTGGTCAAATAAGAATTAGCTCCAAGAGCATATGCACGATCTATATCGATTTGCTCCTCAGAAGAAGTCAAGACGGCTACTGGCAAGTGCTTTACCGTTGATTCTCTCAGCCAATCTAGAACTTCAAAACCAGAAAGTCGGGGGAGTTTGAGATCTAGCAACATAATCACGGGTAAGGGATAGCGCGAGCGATCCTCATAAGGTGCTTCTCCGCTCAAATAAAGTACTGCCTGTTCCCCATCGCTTACCACTTCCAAAGAAATCGGCAAATTAGCTTTACGTACAGCTCTTTGGACTCTAAAAACATCAGCCGGTTCATCCTCAACAAGTAAAATTGTTGCCTTGGTTGGACTGTTCACTGCTTCACCGCCTTAAATTTAACCGCTTCTAAAAACCTACGCATATCTGGGCATGAGTCCGTAAATATGGACAAGTAAAAACTCGGCGGTGTAAGTTTGTAAACAGTGCATTCCTACTGCTTGCGCTTGCGAGAAGGACGGCGATTGCCATCCGATTGCTTGGGCAGGAATTCCCAGTTAGAGATGGAGTAAAAAGCATGACGCCTGACTCCAGACTGTTTCAGCTTTGTATTGAGTTCGTTCCACAAGCTCCATACGTGCTTTCCATCCTTCATGGATAAATAGGCGGTTATGGAGCTTGGAATATTTTCAGTTAACTTCATTCCACGTCTAGCAATTGCCACTGCTGCAGCGCAGTCACTAGGCAGTGCATATTGACGGGCATATTTTACCAATCCAATTATACTGGTGTATGCTGGATTAACCTTAATTAATTTAATACCTCGATTAGCAAGAATTGATTGTAATTGTTTGAAGAACTCGGAGTATGCCCATCCAGAAAGCATCCTTGAATATTTTCTGCCCTGTTCACGTAACTGTTGTTTTTTCTCACTGAAATCCAGATTTTCAGCCACAATTGGACAAGCATAAGTCTTGGCTAAAACAGCTAATTGTAAACAAACATCAACAAGTTGAGCTTGTTGTTGTCCTTTGGGTAATCCGGCTCGTAAAGGTATTTGACCAGAAGCTCTTAGATTCCCATCAGAGTCAACATATGCCCAACCAATTGAACCAGGATTAATATCAATTCCTATACAACCATAATATTTGGAACGACTCACTCTTTTGATTTTTTTAGGTGTAAATTGAACGGCTACAACCCACTTACCTCCTTTCCGGTAAAAATGCCAAGTCTTAGCACCATCATCTCTTAAGCGATTAATGTTCCGGTCAAAGTTCCCAATTTTTGTGGAAATGTATTTACCAAACTTTTCTTCTAAACAGTAGGGAACACGAAAAGTCATTGTGTCACCATCCCACTGACACGAGGAATTTCCTAATGTTTCGTCTTGTGAACCAACGATGAATATATTGTCTTTGGGAATGACTACGCGGATTGGTGCAGTCAATAGATGCTGTATTTGCTGTTCAAGCTTGTAAATATAACGCTTCTTATTATGAATGAGGAATTTTAACTCTTGCCAATTAGTCTTTTTTGATTTTAATGAGCTTGCTAGAGGAAGTTGGCAGCCGGTCTTCGACTGAAGCCAATTCTTTTTAGCGTAAAAGGCTCGGCTATCTTTTAATTTTTTCTCTGCTGTTTTTAACCAAGATAATGCTGATTTTAGTTTTCCCTCTAACTGCTTGATATATTTAGCTCTACACAATGTGGCAGAATCTACACGTCCTTTGGCATCAGCAATAATGCCGTTAGCATGACGTTTATTGATTTTGTAAGTCGTCTGTAAATAACTATTCCACTTGGATTTATCAAGGTTAGCAACAGTTAATAAATGTGCAACTGTCTCACACATTGCAGTATGAACGATTGGCGAATAAGCAGCAAGAAACATTTCAAACTGAGTCAATCCCAAATGATTTAATTCTTGTACTCTTGTCGGCAATCCTTTGCAATATGTAAGTGTCACTATGAATTAACCTCCTATGCTAATATACTAGCATAATTATTGCTATTCTGTATGCCTTTCCAAAAAAATAATCAATTTAGAATGCGTCCTCACGGCAAAATACCAATGGACAAACAACCACTCTGCCTAAAAGTTCCTACAGGGGTAAGGGAACAACTAAAAACCATTCCTAATTGGCAAGAACGGTTAAGGGAGTTTATTAATGAACTTATTGCAGAATCAAGATCGTAATACATAGATATATCTAGATGTGCATAGATATGAAAGAACAGCTTCCAACCCAACTGGCAGAATTTTTTAAAATACCTATTCTTATAGAGAGAAATTTGAACATCTGGAGAGCGATTCGCACCATTGGGGAGTTCGATTATGAGAACAACACCATGAACACTTCTTTATACCTTGCTTATCCTCTTTCGGATTGCCAGTTTGAAGTCAGTGTGGAGTCTCAAGATAAACTTTATATCAATCCGTTTAAAGGTTCTCGTTAGTTAGTAAATTTTTACTTGAAAAGTCGGACTCATTATGAGTATGATTTATCTGGAGATTTACGAAGGAGAAGTTCTAGTCATGCTAGCTCATAAAGAAGGACAAAGAGTTCCCAATGTAACATTTCGTTTACGTCAAGACCACAATTGGGTGAATCTAACTACCGATGACTTGTTTGCGGGTAAAACTGTAATAGTCTTTTCCCTTCCAGGAGCATTTACACCGACTTGCTCCTCAACTCATGTCCCCGGTTACAACCAATTGGCAAAAATTTTTAAAGAAAACGGGGTGGATGATATCATTTGCGTCTCTGTGAATGACGCCTTTGTGATGAATGAATGGGCAAAAGACCAACAGGCTCAGAATATAACGTTTATAGCTGATGGCAATGGCGAATTTACAGATGGTATGGGAATGCTAGTCGATAAATCCGACTTGGGCTTCGGGAAACGCTCTTGGCGTTATTCCATGTTGGTGAAAAATGGCATCATTGAAAAGATGTTTGTTGAGCCAGAAGAACCAGGCGATCCCTTTAAAGTCTCTGATGCAGAGACAATGCTGAGATACATCAACCCTCAAGCAGCGAAACCCCAGTTGGTTTCCTTATTTACAAGAGTCGGTTGTCCTTATTGTGCTCGCGCCAAAGATATGCTGCACGGACGTGGTATTGATTATGAAGAAATCGTTTTGGGTAAAGATGTAACAGCTCGGACATTACAAGCTGTAACAGGTGCGTCAACCGTTCCTCAAGTATTTGTTGATGGTAAATTGATTGGTGGTTCTGAAGCACTGGCTGATTATTTAAGTACTCAGTAATTTTTGATTCACATCTACAATTTCTGTCAGCAAGGTTTTGGCGTCAGTTTTACCCCACCCTAGCCCTCCCCGATGTATTGGGGAGGGAACACAATTTCCGGTTTCCCCCCTTTATAAGGGGGAGCCACTGCGCCATCACGGTAGAGGATTTAATCATTTACCAATCCTTACCTAAAAGACCGACGCATCATAGTGCTTATAATATCTACAAAAAAGGTAAGTACCATGAGAACAATTAAAGTTGTAAGCAAACCTTTGTAGTCAAAACTACTGAGTTGTTCTGTCAAAAGGCGACCCAAACCACCCGCACCAACAAAACCAACAATGACTGTGGCACGGACGCAAACTTCCCAACGATAAAGGATATAGGCAAGGAAACGAGGAAAAGTCAGGGGGATCGTGCCATAGAGAAAGACTTGAGAGCGACTTGCACCTAAAGATTGTAGCGATCGCAATGGTCGCTCGTCTATATTTTCTATAACCTCTGCCATCAAACGCCCCAATATACCCAAGTTGTGGATAGCTAATGCGATCGCACCTGGTAAAATTCCAGGAAACATGACAAACAGAAGGATTAAAGCCCAAATAGGTTCGGGAACGGCACGAGCAAACAGAAGTAAGAAACGAGTTAAAGGAACTGAAAAAGAACCAAAAGACTTTCCTGCTACTCTCCTAGCTGCAAAAAAGGAAAGTAATATGCCACCACTACCCGCACCTGTAATTGCTAAAACGGACATAGCCAAAGTTTGTGCTGAAAGGGCAAACATTCGATCGAGCAGAGAAATATCTGGAGGAAAGAGATTCTGAAAAACTTCTGTCAGTAATTGTGCGGTACGTGGCGACCAAAGTTTTGTAAAATCTGCTTCAATATACCAGAACGAGAATATTAATAGAATCAGAGCACCTATTAAGGAAAGAGCCACTATCGGATCTCCTTCTCGAACAAGCCTTTGGTGTTGCTTGAGATGTAGAACATTTAAATCTAAACGACTAGGGACACCCAAACGCCGACGCAACCAACCACTTAAAAAATCCGTGCTACCACTTAAAAACAGCAAAGCAAACAAGAAAGTCCACATTTGCTGATAACGTAGCGATTGGAGACTGAGAAGAATTTGATAGCCCAATCCACCCGCACCAATAATCCCCAATACAGCAGCAGAACGAATCGAACATTCAAAACGATAAAAACTGTAGGCAAGTAGATTGGGAAAAGCTTGAGGAATCAAACTATAGACAAAAGCTTGACTAGGAGCAACACCACTGTTAAGTAATGCTAATAAAGGAGCGTGAGGAGTCTCATCTAAAATTTCCGAAAATACTTTAGCAGTTATAGCACCAAAAGGAATTGCGATCGCCAAAACAGCAACCAGTGGATCGAGTCCAAAAATATTCAGAAAAAACAAACCCCACACCAGTTCGTGAATTGCTCTCGGAATTGCTAAAATTGCCCGTATAAACAACCAAGGAAGTGAAAAACCTTTTAAAGAAACCGATCTCCACCAGATCTCACACGATAAAATACCACCCACAAACCCAATGACAACACTCAAAAATGTGCCACACATAGCATAGGCCAAAGTTTTCAGAGCTGCATCCCAAGTCAATAACAAAAATTCCCGATTTAATTCCGGTGAAAACGCTGCTAACAAAAAGCGGACAACAAGATTCCAGCCTCCCTCATTAATTAAATCTTGCTGAAACACTCCCGCAACTTGTAAAGACCAGACTAATAAAACAGCAGACAGTAACCACCAGAATTTTGCATTGTTGGGCATTGGGCATTAGGCATCTCTCGTCAGAAACTTCACATCTTTATGATTCAATCTTATATAATTCCTCAATAACTCTTGATGAAACCTCCTCAGCAGAAAGATCGAACAAAATTTCTCCTTTTCGCAAACCTATAATGCGTTGAAAATAACTACGAGCATACTCAATAGCGTGCAAACTAGTCACTAATGTTTTCCCCGATTCCGCACTTAATTGACACAACAAACTTATCACATCGCGACTGCGTTCTGGATCTAAACTAGATATAGGTTCATCAGCAAGGATAGCAGCAGGATCTTGCACTAACACGCGAGCTATAGCTACCCGTTGTTGCTGTCCTCCAGACAATTTGTCAGTACGTTCGTAAAGCTTTTCAGGAATTCCTACTTGTGCTAAGGCTTGATATGCTGTTTGTACTTCCAACGGGTAAATCAGTGAAATTGCTGCTTTCAAAAACGACCACCTTCCCAAATGTCCGGCGTTAACATTATGAATAACTTGTAAGTTATCTACTAAATGAAACTGTTGGTAAACTGTACCAATTTGCTTTTGCACTTGTCGAAGAGATTTAGGGCTTAGATTATTTAAGTTACGACCTAGTACCCAAACTTCCCCTTTAGTCGGTTGCAGCGTACCATTAAGCAAGCTGATTAAAGTACTTTTCCCCGCACCACTAGAACCAACCAATGCAAGCCGCTCACCAGAATAAACTTTCAAGTTAATATTCTTGAGAGACTGGAAGCTCCCAAATTTTTTTGTAACATTTTTCAATTCAAAAGTAATCATCAGTAATTCAGTGACCAGTGAACAATGCCCATTGCCCCTTATCCCCAGAGGGGGCCCCGAGTTCCCCATTGCCCCTCAACAAGGAGGGGACCCCGAGTTCCCCAATCCCCAATTATTTTATTTTGCCAATTTTACGACCTATTTTTTCAATCTGTGTATAGTTTTCGTTCTTTGTAGTGATGAATTTTTCTGCTTGTAAAAGGTCGAGAATTTCTTTTTGCTCTGGTATCTTAGGATCTAATTTAAAGAATGCAGCTTGTACTTTTTTGACAAAATCTTCGCCATAACGCTTTTTGACTTGAGGATTAATCACCCAGTGATAATCGTAGTATTCTGGAGTGCGCCAGATAACTTCTACTTTGCTTAAGTCTATTTCTTTTGCTTCTAGACGCTTTTGCCAGATTTTTTCATTCAATACACCTGCTTCAAAACTTCCTGCTTCGACAAGTTTAAGAGTTTTGTCGTGGTCGCCAGAAAAACCAGGTTCACCTTTAAAGTCTGTGAGTTTTACGTCGGCTTGTTCTAGAAAGTATTGTGGCATTAAACGACCTGATGTTGATGATTCGCTACCAAAGGTAAAGGTATGCCCTTTAAGTTTCTTGAGGTCAGAGATATCTTTGAAGGGTTTGATGCCACTTTTTTTATTGGTAATAAATACGCTATGGAACTTTTCATCTACATCGCGTTGAGCAATGGCTTCTGCACCAGGGACTTGCAGCCTTGCTTGAACTCCTGTTAATCCTCCAAACCACACCAAGTCTAAATCTCCTACTTTAAATGCAGTGACTGCTGCTGTATAATCGGTAACTGGTTTGTATTCTACGGTTACCCCAAGTTCTTTTTGTAAATAAGAAGCTAATTTAGTATACTGCCTCTGTAGTTTCTCTGGATCTTGGTCGGGAATTGCTCCTGTTACTAAGGGTTTTGTTTCTGTTGCACCAGTTGTCTGAGAAGTTCCTGTTGTGTTAGGAGAACAAGCTGATAATGATAGTAAGAGTAGAAACAAGCCTGATACGAAAAGTTTGTGCATTGGGGATTGGCGATTAGCGATTGGTCAGGTGATTACTGGTCACTGGTCACTAGTCACTGACACAGTGCCATATTCTAAAAAAATCTATATATTTCATTTTCTCTGAACAATACCATAGAAGCTTATAACAGTGACGAAATTCCTCTAGTTCGTTGTCATTGACTTCATCAGAAAAACAATTCTTTAATAATCCTATTAATTCTGGTATTTGTTCGTCAAGAAGAATTTTTTTCAAGTTATCTGCTGTTCGCTTGCGAACAAGTTCGCTACTTGCTGATTTTACAAGATTGACTAAGGTATAAAATGCAATTTTGTTTCCTGGATCGGCTTTGGCTAACCTGCATGCTCTTCGTCTTTTAGTATCTTCATCTGTAGTTAGTGCTATTCCTTGGACTAGAGCAGTTATGACTCTGGCATTCCCACTAGTATCTTCTATTTCATTATTGCGTGTAAGTGTTTCTCCATATTCTAAATTCTCAAATTCTTGATGAGAAGGTGCTTTTTCCCCTCTAAGCACTTTTAAATTATCTTCTACTTGTTGTTTCAAAGTATCATGATTTGTTGTATGAATAATCTTTTCAAGTGTGGAGAAAGCAATTGGATTATCTGGCTCGATTTTACCCAAACTGTAGGCTGCTTTCCTTCTCGTGGAATCCTTTTTGGTAGACTCAATAATTTGTATTAGTGCGGCTGTCGCAACTGGATTCCCTGGAGCGACTTTTCCCAAACTATCGGCTGCTTGCCAACGTAGGTTCTCGTGCTGAATTGATGTTACAATGTGCTCTAAAGCTGCGATCGCAATTCGATTACCCGGAGCGAAAACTTTGCCTAAGCTGTAAGCAGCATTCCATTTGTCAAAGTCGTTTTGGCTGGTTTGGATAAAATCTTCAAGAGATGCGATCGCGCATTTACGGTCTGTTTTCAACAGTGCAATTCGTGCGCTCTCTAAAATAGGAGAGGGAAACCGCCACCATTTTTGTTTCATGACATGATAATAACCAAAGCGCCACTTAATGAGTTGTTTAACAATTTTATGGCATAAAGAACACTCGGCAAATTCAGCAATTCCCTGTGCGGCTAGAAAGTAAGCTTGATAGGTAAAAAATCCCCCACAACCGTCCTTAAATTGGGTCAGTACCTGAATAAATTCTTCCTTCTGTGCTTGCGGTATGCTATCCCTTCCCAACCATAGCAAAATCACTTGCCGCCATTCAGGTTCAAAAATACGGTAGTTGGGGATTGGCGACTGGCGATTGGCGATTGGGGTAAAATTCTTACTTTCTAGTGTCCTGTCCCCAGTACCCAGTCCCCATTGCCCCTTATCCCCAGAGGGGGCCCCGAGTTCCCCAGTACCCAGTCTCCAATCATCAATTGCAAGTGCAGCAAAGTATTCTTGAAAAGTGGGATGGTAGAAAGCATAAACTTTTTCCCCTTGGGTTTCCGAGATTCCTACTTGATTCAGCCAACCTAGCTGTAGTGCTAATTGAAACATTCCTTCATCTGGCGCACCTAATACTTGGCATACAAAACGATGACTGAGGCGGAATTTAGTTTTTTCTTGCGCTATAGCCTGCAAAGCTAATTGTCCCAATGCCTTGTTTAATTCTTGACGCTGGGTAGAAGTTGTAGGAAAACGATCTTGTTTCCATTCATATATAGCTTCCACAAACTGCGAGTAAAGCATAGCTTTAGTATTAGGTAATCCTCCTCGCCCCAATCCCCAACTACGACACATCAGTACCAAGCGTAGTGGATTTTTTACAGCATCTTTTATCCGCCCTTTCCCCGGTTGGTCTAATTCAGCTCTTAATTTCTGTCCCAATACAGGATTATCTCGAAACCATCGGTCAATAAATAGCCTTACTTGGTCTGGTGTTTGAGAATCACCATAAGTAAAATTAAGGTTTCGATAAGTATCAAAAGATTCTAATGCATTTTTTCCTGCATCCCAAACATTCTGCCGACAAGTGAGTATGACTCTTGCATCTGCCACCCATCCCGTTAAGAAACTAGCAATTTTGGTCAAAGCATGAGTGAATTCTATTGCCATTTCATCAACAGCATCTAGGAGTAACCAAACTCTTCCTTGGTTGAACTGTTCGCAAAATACTTCTTGTACTTCTTGAGAAACATACAGCTTGCGAGTCGCTGACCGCAACCAATCTTGAACGAGATACTGTTCCAAAGTTTTTTCCTGTAAATCCGCAAGAGAAACCCAAACAGGTAAATCTTCAGTCTTATCCAATACCCAAAATGCAATCTTTTGTAGTAGGGTTGTTTTTCCCGCGCCCGGTTCTCCAACAATTGCAATGCGCCTGCTACGCTTGTGCTTGAGAACCTGTTCCAAAAATTCATCAGGTGTAAAAGTTTGAGTCACCAACCTATCTTCTGGTTCGTATAACTGGGAGCCTTCGACTGGAGAAACATCTTCGCTGCGCCTGTCTCTATGTTTTCGCTCTACCAATCCTAAAGGCACATAAACTTCATCTACCTCAAAACTTAACCCATCTAAACTTGTTAGGGGATTAGTCGTTAACCGTCTTTGATTTTGTGCCTCTAAGGTACTGCGACACAATTGTTGCCAATTGGGAGAGGGAGAAGGGGAAGACATGATAGCAGTTTCTACCTTGTCCCCCGTGTCCTCCTTGTCCCTCAACTTTGATTTCTCAGGGCGACGACTTTCCCACTCTGTCTCAAATTTTTGTAAGTTGGCTTCTTTATCCCAACGACTGTACCACAGCTTGAGCGTAAAGTGCCAAGTCTCCGAACCACCGCGAGATGCACGGTTATCTTCTAAAATCTCTAAAAAATCCTCAAACCGCTTTAAGGCTTCCTTAATTTGTTCGCTATTTAACGAATTTTGTCCAGACTCTAAACCTGTTAACGCTGCCAAAAACCTGACTTTTGTTCTCACAACCAAGCGATTCTCTGTTTGCCATCGCGTCTGAACTTGGGGACGTAGCGTATCTAATGCGGCTTCATTACACTCACCCAATTCATCAGCAGCATACATCAACAGCACTTCTAACAAGCGCTTTGCTCGTTTTTTCGCTTCTGGTCCGTAGCTTGGTCTTGCCATTTTTTGTAGGGGCTGGGGAACTCGGGGTCCCCTCTGGGGATAAGGGGCAATGGGGACTGGGGACTAAGGACTGGGGACTGAGAAATGAAATCACAAATTTCTTATTCCCAATCCCCAATCGCCATTCCCCATTCCCCATCTCATCAAAAGTTCGGGGATTCCCCTAAGTGTAACAACTTCCCCTAGGGATCTAATCCAGATTTTATAAGCTTTCTCACTGTTGCGACTTTTGTTAGCTTTAGGGAATTTGCCCTGGGTAAAGTGATGTATAGAAAGGGAAACACCAAGGATTCTATAATCGTGTGTTCGGAAGTTGATATGCTAAAACTAACTTATACTGAAAATAACTTCACTCTAGAACGTTTAGATGAATCTTTGGAAGATTGGGTAAACGTCAGAGTTGCTTTAGCTGTACGCTTAGCTACGGGTATCCACGTTGAACCTAGTACTGCTTCTTTTCTCCTCACTACAGGAGTTTCTTGTTTACTTAAGATGGAAGAAAACTCTCTCCAAGAAGCTAGTGTAAAAATACACTCTTGTGATACTGATTTTGTTGAGGTTGTTCTCAAAGGTCTTTGGCTGACATCAGACGTAGAAAGTGAAGGTGGTGTTTTTGTAACTGCACTTTCACCATCTGTAGAGTTATTGTTGCAGCAACTGTCGCAATTATCAGTTACCAATTATCAATCGTCAGTTCGCAGTTAAGTGAATTTTGGATTTTAGATTTTAGATTTTAGATTGGAACGCTAATTGCTCATCCAAAATATACAGTCTTGCTGTTTGCGGGACTTTAGTGCGACTTCCGTACATAGCCTGTTAAGCTGTTAAAGCTAGTCGTGCATCCTTTCCCCAAACAGCATCCTCATTTATTATCTCTTATGTTACAAAATATTAATCAACCTAAAGATACCGATGCTATTCTTGGGAGTCAAACTTTACCTATACATAATAGTGCAGTATTGGGAGGCATAGATGATGTCTTGGATCGTTTGACTAGCTCGATTATTGAACAAAGAATAGCAGCACTTTCTGAAGCACTGTTGTACGGAGAAGATGGCTTGGATTTGGTTATTATGTGCTTGAATGAGGAACCAGAACAGGTTGGTCAGACAGCATACTTGCTCTTACGGAACAGAACAGAACCTAAAGTAAGACAAGCTTTACGAGAGTATGGTAGCTATGAGTTTTTTGAATGTCTGGGTGTTATAAAAGCGGATGCACATCGTGTTGTTATTAGCCCAGATAGCAAAACTATTGTAAGTCTTGGGCAAAAAATTATTCAATTTTGGGATCTAAAGACTCTAAAATATAAGTTCGCTTTAAAATCGAATTATGATGTTTTTCTCTTGGCTTTCTTAGACAATAAAACTATTCTTTATCATTACAATGGACTGATAAGAGTTTGGGATCTCCATCTAAAATGGTTCAAATTATCAATGTGGGTAGCAGAATATGATGTCGAATGTTTAGCTATCAGCGAACATGGCAATATAGCTGTTTGTGACAGTGATATGACTATCAAAATTTGGAATCTCAATACAGGTAAATGTATACGTAGTATAGATGATACTGCTGATTATCTGGCTATTACTTCTGATGGAAAAACTTTTGTAAGTTTTAACCATTCTAACGGTAATATCATAAAGTTATGGGATATTGAAACAGGATGTTGCAAGCATACTATAGAAATGCGATCGGACTGTAATTCTATATATATATCCCCAGATGGCAAGAATATTGTTGTTGATTTTGGACAATTTATTGAAATATGGGATATACAAACTGGTAGAAGTAAATATACTTATCAGATAGAAGAAAATCAATTTCATCAAGCAACTCTAACTATTACTCCTGATGGAAACACTATTTTAATTGGCTGTAATGATGGCACTATAGAACTACTCGATCTTGAAACAGGGGAGATTTTTGGCTCTCTAAAAGGTCATGTAGCTAGTGTCAATTCCATAGCTATCAGTGCCGATAAAAAATTTTTAGTCAGTAGTAGTGATGACAATACAATCGTGATTTGGGGAATGCAAGCAAAATCCTACCTACCATAAAGGCAAGGTAACTTCTAAATTTAATTATCTCTTTCAACTGAGGTTATGACTGCTAATTCTAATTATCGATTTGAGCAAGTAGCCAGAGAAGATTTAGTCATGTTTATTAATGCCTGTCTTGCTTGTACCGGACAAAAAGAGTTTTATGATGATGCTTGCGGTCAGCAAGTTTCCATTGATTTTTTACATGACTATATTCTAGGTAACTACCGTTTGCTATATGCTCGCACTTTGGCATCCGGTATCAATCATTTTAATCAAGTACAAATTATTTTAAAATTGTTAGCAACTGGACGAGATATAAAAAAAGAATATCGTAAAGAAGAAGGTGCATTAATTGCAGCAGCACTCAAACAATTACCTCCACAAAGAGCTTGGGGAGTGTTGCAGCAGTTGCGGAAACAGCGAATTAATAATCGGCGTAGTCGTGCGATCGCACGCGAATATGTTCAACAGCGTCGAGATATCAGCTTTGATGCTGTCAAATATCGTTCAAAAGTCAGAGCGATAGTTTCTCACGCTCATCTTAAACTACAAGGCGAACTCAGCAATTTTCTTTTTAACAATTGGAAACAAAAAGTTTACGAAACAGAATTATTTGAAAAGTTTCGTCAAGCACACTACAGTGCTGAAGCTGTTTATGACTTGCCATTTACTATCGCAGAAGGTTTGGCGGCAAAACATAAAATTCCTCGTGATGTCTTCTTGTCTCGTATTCAAGAACGCATGACTTTAACTGAAAAGTTACGTTTTCAGAATGCAGCAGAACGTACCAATGAAGTGGAAATTAACCTTGATTTGGGTCGTCTTCCTTTAACTCGTTTAGCTTTATATATTCTCTCCTTACCTATAGAAACTCGACAGCAGGAATGGCAAACCTTAGAGCGATCGCTAGAACAATCTGCTAGGTTAGCTTTAAAAAAAGCGCCTTTAAAACTAGGGCGAGTAGCGGCTGTTTTAGATTGCAGCTACTCTAGTTCTGGCTCTTCAGAAAAGCGTCGGCGTCCATTAGGCGTGGCACTAGCTACACATTATCTATTAAAAGCTGCATCACAAAAATATCAAGCTTTTTGGACAGCACCTATAAAAGATGCACTCCTCGTTCACCCTTGCGGACAAACCGATTTAGCCTCCCCCTTACTAGATGCTTTGGAGTGGGGGGCGGATTTGGTAATTATTGTTTCTGATGGTTGTGAGAACGATCCTCCCTGTGGTGCTGCAGAAATTTTGCGTGTCTACCGTACTCGCATAGATTCGATGCAGAAAACTTCAATAGTTCACTGCAATCCCGTTTTCAATTCCGAAGATTACTCTTTGCGTTCCCTCAGTTCTAGCATTCCCACCGTAGGGTTGCGAGATGCGGAAGATTTACCTACTATGCTAGGCTTTGCACGGTTTGCTAATGGGTCTGCACCTCTATCCGAACTTGAAGCATATCTGGCAAAGCGAGTGGAATTGATGTTAGGGGGTAGGGGGTAGAGGTTGGTAGGGGCGCAACGCCTTGCACCCCTACAGTAGCTATTAACAACTAACTACTGACCAGTGACCAATCACTAACAAATATTTTTATGGCAAAAAAAATTAACTTAATCTCCGATATATCCTTAAAAGGATTAGAAATTGCTCCTTCACAAGTTTGGGGATCTGTGCGGCTTGTACCTCTGTTGCGCCGTCAGGTGCGTGGTGATTTGCGCTTGCTACGCCGCAACTATAACGAAGACTTGACAATAGTTTCTTTGGAAGGACGAATGATGGAACCAGGTATGAAGTACTTTTCTTATGTACCTCACGGATTGGTGATGTCTTGGACAAATGATGGTAGCCCGGTGGCTGCTTATGGGGGACAGATAGTAAACACAAACACTCACGGAAAACGTATTGATTGCGGCTGTGCAAGCGTGCGGTTGATGCATCGTATGGCGAAGCGCGAAGGGAATAACCAACTGCGTTTTTTACCCTTGCATCTGGCAATGGAAGGTTTTTTGTCATTGTTTTTCTCTGGTCCCGATATTGCTTGGAGTGAATATTCTAAGTATGCTCTTTCTCATGGTTTGGGATGCCGTTATGAAACTGCTGTAGGTGGACGTTACATTGCTGGTTTAGAAGAAGCTTTGCGAGTATTTGAGATTCATGAAGGACAGGTTGGGGTGTTGGTTTTTGTTGCGGAAGCCCTCGCTTCTGCGTTTGTGCTTCCGACTCCGGAAGATTACCGACTGCTTCATACGAGTTTGTTGGAAGACTTTTATGGGGAATTGCTCTACGAGTATGGCTTGCTGTACGATACGACTTTTCCTATGGATGTTTCTGTCGAAGAGTCGAAGGTTGATAGTTTGGCAGATTTAAGGCAAGCTATACAAACCATGCGTTTTGATTGGGCATCATTTCAGGGTTTTATGGCTTCCGGGCTATTGGGACGTAGGGTTGCATCTCAGAGAGTTTACAGTGCTGGACATTTCTCTGTGCAAAGATTTATTTCTGATTTGAACCCTAAAGAGGAAAATCACATAGGGGAAGCGATCGCTCGCGACAATGGAGAGTTAGAATATCTCAAAACGTATCGTCTCTCAGCTGCACAAACTCGTCGAGTATACCTACTGAGCGTATTAGCCAAACACAATTGGAATGTAGACGCTACCGCCGCAGCATTGAGTCATACTCGCGAGGAGTTTGTACGCCGTCTGGAAAAAGCTGGTTTTGGTTATTTGTTGAATCAACAGGTGCGGGATGCAGCACGTAAAAAAGCACGTAAGACGAAATGATACCGTCTGACGCTTTAATTTACTTGAAATTTGGCAATAGTTTGAAATCTTTCAACACATTTTAAAATTTGTGTTATGATGAATCACTAGGATTATATTCGGTTGTGCAATTTGTCTTTATCTATTTACAAGTGTCTCTCCGAATTTAACTCTCAACACCGTGTATTTTCGGAGATGTTTTATGTCAATCTATGTTGGTAACCTATCTTATGAAGTCGGACAAGACGACCTCAGACAAGTTTTTTCAGAGTATGGAACTGTTAAAAACGTTCAAGTCCCCACAGACCGGGAAACTGGTCGCGTTCGGGGATTTGCCTTTGTAGAAATGGAAACAGACGCTGAAGAAACTGCAGCGATTGAAGCGCTTGACAGTGCGGAGTGGATGGGTCGTAGTCTGAAAGTTAACAAGGCTAAGCCACGCGAAGACAAGCGTTCTTTCGGTGGTGACAGACGCGGAAACAGTGGTGGCGGTTACTCTAGAGACCGTCGCTACTAAGCTTAAAAACGAGTTTTAGAGATAGCTCTAATCGGGTTATCTCAATACTAATTTAAATAAAGTACGTTTTGGGCAGACTAGTTCTGTCCTTTTTTGATTGTGCAACATTCTACAAAGAGGATATGGTGAGCGATCGCCCTTGGCGCAAGCCGTACCCGGCTTATCGCGGTACTTCGAGCGAGGCATAATAAAACTACAAGAGTATTTTGTTAAGTATCAATCCTTCCTCATTTTGATTTCATCTGATGATGTTGTAGCGAATAACGCCTTGAATTACAGTGTTTCTTACGCTTCTTCCCGAGCAATTTGTCTGACTCGTTCAAGGGTTATTCCAAGTAACTCTGCTACCTCTGGTTGTGTTTGTTTTTGGGGATGAAACCCGTGTTTTTCAAATAGCTGTAGAAACTTGAGTTCTAAAGGAGAACCTACACCTGCATCGTAAGCTTCTAACCAGGGAAGCGGATCGTCAAGATCGCCCGTTTCTAAAGGACGTGGTGTTGGTGGTGTTTGTGCAAGTTGTTCTAAGGCGATGTTACTTCCCAACGTTCCGCGATAGGTGTGGACTTCATCAAGAACGAGGAAACGACAGCGATGGTTGGCAAAGATATCTTCTCTATCGGCTGGACGTACTAAGAGATACTCCAGCATCATATAGTTAGTGAGTAATATATGAGGTGGATTTTGGCGTAAAGCTTGACGTTCTTTTAACTTAGTGCCGCGATCGTATTTTGCCACAGTAATTGCCCCCTCCCAAGCCGATTCTTTGAGGTAATTTTGGATACGTGGGAACTGGTCGTTAGCGAGGGCGTTTATTGGATAGACGAGAATAGCCGTCAGTCCTGCTTGTCTTCGGAATTGGGCTGCATCTGCGATCGCATTTTGAATGACTGGTAAAAGAAAAGTTTCCGTTTTTCCACTACCCGTACCCGTTGTCACAACTAGGGGAGAGGCGTTTTGTCCTAATAAATGGTCAATCGCTTGACTTTGATGGAGGTATGCAAACTCGCTGCGGGAACGTTGTTGCATGACTCTAGCGAGTTTAGCGTCTATGGGTAGATTCTGCCATTTTTCACCACTTTTAAAAGGACGATGGGCTTGATAAAATGGTTCTTGAGCTAAAAATAAAGGTTGGTCAATCGCCTTTTCTAAAGCAGCTTTTAATTGTAGGTCTTTGGCTCTAAATTCTGTTAATAAATAATCGCGATACTCCGCAATGACTTTATCGAGAACTTTGATAGGATTTAAAGGAGAAGGTGCGGTAGAGAGAGGAACAGAAGGGGAAGTAAAGTATATTGAAATTGGAGTGACATCACGAACGGCTTTTTTTGGTGTTTGAGTTCCATAGGAGATTTTGTTAGTCTTAGCAACCGGAGACTGTGAAGAACCGCGATTGTTGACAAACTCAAAAAACTCTATTCCTAAAGTCTCGCTCATACTTTCAGCAACGATCGCCTTCCCTAATTCCTCAAACTCCCAATTTGGAGGAATCTTAGAAAAAAGTAGAGACAGTTGTTCCCCAGAAATAGTCTCCACATCCGAACAATCTAGCTGCGCCATTTTCAAACCCAGAAAAGTGCTAGCAGCAGCGATCGCATCATCCCCTTGTTGTAAAATATCCTTCAGATAAATCATATTCATAAAACTTCTCAAAAAACATAAACTTCATCAGCGTGCATCTGCGTTCATCTGCGGTTAATTATTAAACTTGAATCTTTTGCCAACGAGAAGACGAAAGAGAATCCAGAAATTGAGAAGGAGACACTTTAGAACCACACACCATCAAAGCCCGCATAGCGCGAGTGCAACCCACGTAAAACAAGCGACGTTGCTCGTTCAGCGTAGCAGGTATTTCCTCTTGAGGAATTGTCTACCCCATACAAACAATGTACCGCAACCAAACGCCGACATAATGCGATCGCTTCTGCTTGAGAAAATCCCGTTTCTTCTCCTTCTGGTGCAGCCGAAGGTAAATACTTCATTAATTTATCATCTGCGTCGGGTAAATCAATTACCCGTTGACGGAATATTCTTGCCTTTTGAAACGCCGCCTTTCGGATTTCTTCATCTTGAGAATTTTCTGCTTGTTGTTCTGCTTCTAGTGCTAACTCATCGCACAACCGACAAGCCTCATATAATTTTTCACCGAAAAAACGACAAGCTTCCACTAAAAAGTGACCGCTTCCCATGACTGGATCTAAAACTTTTAACTAAGAGTTAATTCAAGTAACTCTGCTATCTCTTGCTGTATCATACCACGCTCTAACATTCGGAGTACAAGCTCCAATTGTAATGCTTCTCGACCTTCTTGGCGACCTTCTTGGCGACCTTCTTGACGACCTTCTTGACGACCTTCTTGACGACCTTCTTGACGACCTTCTGCTTTCGCTTCTTGATAAACTCTGGTTTGCTCTAAATCAATTCCTAACATGGCTTCGACCTCTACTCGGCTCGAATCAATGAATTTGTCAACGGCGAAAGAGCACCCAATTTGTTAAGTATCAATCCTTCCTCATTTTGATTTCATCAACAAATCATTTTCTCGCAAAGAACGCTTTTTGTCTCTGTTGTTTCTTAAGCTTGTGCGCGAGCAATTTGTCTGACTTGTTCAAGAGTTAATCCAAGTAACTCTGCTATGTCTTGCTGTGTCATCCCACGCTCTAACATTCTGAGTACAAGCTCCAATTGTAATGCTTCTCGACCTTCTTGACGACCTTCTTGACGACCTTCTTGGCGACCTTCTGCTTTCGCTTCTTGATAAACTCTGGTTTGCTCTAAATCAATTCCTAACATGGCTTCGACCTCTACTCG